>CANROJ010000004.1 GCA_947632215.1 uncultured Flavobacterium sp.
GGCAACTGGGAAAAAAGGTACACCATAATATATCTTTAAAATACTTTGTTGTATTTTATACTTAATATTTATGATCATAAATATCAAAAGACAGCATACAAGAAGACCAAACCATAGTGGATTTAAAGAGGCAGATGAACCATGTTTAATTATATTCATTATAGGGGAGGCTAAAATAGCTATCCCAATTATTATAAATAACCAGTAGCTTACCGCAGTATTATAGTTTTTTTGCATGTTCATAACTATTCTAAACCATTAATGGATTAAGTAGATAAAAAGAGTTGTTTACAATTTGATTATAAATAATAAAAGGCCAGAAGATAATTATTATCTACTGGCCTTTTATATTAGCACAGTCTAGTTGTTTTTTGGAGCGTTGTCCAAGAATAACTGTTTTACTTTTTGTTTGTCATAAGATTTTCCATACTCTAATTCACCAGAGCTAAATATTGCTACCTCTTGTGTAGAAGGAGTAATAACAAAGAAGAATGGGTAACCTAGAGATTGTGATCCTGGAGCATATTTATCAAACACCTCTTTATTTTTATTCTTCGGTGAGTAATTTAAGTGATAATATAGGTAGTTTTGATCTACAATAGATTCTAATTCAGGATCGTTGAAAACAAAGTCATTAAATCTTAAACACCAAATACACCAGTTTCCTCCAGCTTGTACAAAAACATTTTTGTTTTGCTGTTTGGCCAAATCAAGTAATTCATTTAGTTTGGCTTGAGCATCTTGTTGCTCATCATATGGTTTAGATAAACTATCCCTTTCTGCTTTTGCTTTTTCTTGAGCAATTCTTTTTTGTTCTAATTCCTCTTGGCTAAGCTCTTTTGCAGTAGATTGTTCTATCAGCTCTGGCTCAGATGCTGTTTGTTCTTTTTTGCAAGCAGTAAAACCTAAGGCTAAAAACGTTAAACAAACTCCTAGTGTTATTTTTCTCATAGTAAAGGATTGTTATAGATAAGACTTTTTATTTAAGACTAACAAAGTACTAAAAAATATTTAAGTCTATTGCTATGAAAAACAAAACTTTTCTAGGATTTAGAGCCTTATACACTAATTTTTTCTCACTTAAAGGTCTTGTTAGTAAAACAAGGTTGTTTTTACAAAGACTATCCTTTAAAGATAGTAGATCAAAAATAAATTAATAACTATTTTAAGTATTAACATATCTATAAAGAAATAATCCTTTGACAGATGGCTCTTTGTCTTGGAAAGATTCTATATATTTATGGAACTGTTATCTAAGAAAATAACGGCTAACTTTATAAAAAACAAAACAAAAAATTATGAGAAAATCTATATTGGCTTTATCTGCCCTATTACTTAGTACAGGACTATGGGCGCAATCCCATAAATTATTATTTAAGACTAACTATGGAGATTTCAAAGTTGTTTTGTATGATTTTACCCCTAAGCATCAAGAATTATTATTACAAGCCGTTGAAGACGATCAATATAAGGAGGCTTTATTTAATAGAGTAATTGAGAATTTCGTTGTGCAAGGAGGGGAGCACGATGTAGATATTGCCCAAAGAGAGAAAGATTTAGACGATAATCAAAAAATGAGATTGGCTCCAGAATTCGACACCCATGCTTACCATAAAGTAGGAGCCTTAGGAGCAGGAAGAGATGATAATCCAGATAAGGCTTCTTTTTTAAATCAAATTTACTTTGTAGTGGGAGATAAGGTTTCTATGGAGGATATTAATGCCTTAGAAGACAATAGAGATTGGAAATATACCACCGAGCAAAAAATGGATTATCTACACAAAGGCGGTACTCCACGCTTGGATGGAGATTATACTGTTTTTGGTGAGGTATACCAAGGCTTAGATGTACTACAAACTATTAGTCGAGTAAAAACAGATCAAAAGGACGCTCCTTTAGAAAAGGTGAATTTTGAAATAGTGAAAATAGAGTAAGCTGTTTGTAAAAACTTTATTTAATTCAACAAAAATAAATAGACCCAAACTCCTAGGAAGACAAAGTGTTGTTTTACTAGGGGTTTTGAGATTTTTAATGTTTATAGGGATTCTTTATCTTGATTAATTTCCTAGTTAATGAATCTTTTAGATAGCTGTTTTAGAATTAAAATGCTTATATTTAGTAAAAGAAAAAAACAATCCCTATGAAATCAGACAACAAAGACTTTGACAAAGTTTTAAGTGATGCCTATACCTTAAGGCAAGTAGATCATCAACCAGATGGCAGCAAGACTAGGCCTATTCATGCACCAGGACATTCTATGCCATGGGCAGATCAAATAGGAAACTACCAAAGAAACATTGGTATACCTAGATCTCTAATAACAGATAGTAAGATCTATATCGTTGGATCTGGAATTGCTGGATTAGCAGCTGCTTATTATTTTATTAGAGACGGTAAAGCAACACCAGAAAATATTGTTTTCTTAGAACAATTAGACGTTGAGGGTGGCTCTTTAGATGGAGCCGGAAATCCTAGCGATGGATATATCATTCGCGGAGGTCGTGAGATGGTAAGTACGTATGAGAATTTTTGGGATTTGTTTCAAGATATTCCAGCTTTGGAATTACCCGAGCCCTATAGTGTGTTAGATGAGTACCGTTTGATTAACGATAATGATTCAAACTATTCAGTTTCTCGTTTAATCCATCAAAAGGGACTCATTAAGAATTTCGATGATTTTGGCTTGGCTAAAAAAGATCAATATGCATTAGTAAAGATACTTTTAAAAAAGAAAGAAGATTTAGACGATTTAACTATTGAGCAGTATTTTAGCCAGAGCTTCTTAGAGAGTAATTTCTGGACGTTTTGGCGTACGATGTTCGCTTTTCAAAACTGGCATAGTTTATTAGAGTTTAAGTTGTATATGCACCGTTTTTTACAGGATATCGATGGATTACATGATCTGAGTGCTTTGGTGTTTCCAAAATACAACCAGCATGATACTTTTGTAAAACCCTTAGGAGGATTTTTATCTAAAAAAGGAGTTAAGATTGACTTTGGTGTATTTGTAGAGGATTTAGATATTGATATCGACCCTAATACACAAACTAAGACAGTAAAGGGAATTCTTACCATTAAGGATGGACAAAAACAAACCATAGAGGTAAGACCACAGGATTATGTGATTGTAACTACTGGTTCTATGACAGAGGATACCTTCTATGGAGATAATAAAACAGCTCCAGTGGTAGCTATAGATAATTCAACTAGTGGCAAGAGTCCAGGATGGCAATTGTGGAAGAACTTAGCTAGTAAATCACCAGATTTTGGTAATCCAGCCAAGTTCTGTAGTAATATTGAAAAAAGTGGATGGGAGTCTGCTACTTTAACTTGCCGTGAGTCCGCTTTAATTGAAAAATTAAGAGCCCATTCTACTAATGATCCATTTTCTGGAAAAACAGTTACCGGAGGTATTATTACCATTACAGATTCCAATTGGATAATGAGCTTTACTTGTAATCGTCAACCACACTTTCCCGATCAACCAAAAGACGTACTTGTTTTATGGGTTTATGCCCTGTTAATGGATAAAGAGGGGAATTATGTGAAAAAACCAATGCCAGAATGTACTGGTGATGAAATCCTAGCAGAATTATGTTATCACTTAGGGATAGAGGATAAGCTGCAAAATGTTATAGATAACACTATTGTTCGCACTTCTTATATGCCATATATTACCTCTATGTTTATGCCTAGAGCAAAAGGTGATAGACCTTCTATTGTTCCAAAAGGTTCTACCAACCTTGGTCTAGTAGGACAGTTCGTGGAGACTAATAACGATGTGGTCTTTACCATGGAGAGCTCTGTTCGTACGGCTAGAGTTGCTGTATATGAACTTTTAAACTTAAATAAGCAAGTGCCAGATATTAGTCCTTTCCAATATGATATTAGACATTTACTTAAAGCCGTGAAAACCCTTAATAACGGAAATAGTTTTGTGGGAGAAGGTCTTTTAAAACGATTGTTGAAAAACACCTATTACGAACATGTATTGCCTATTGATAAGATGGAAAAACCCGACAACACTGGATCATGCATGGATAAAGAACCAGAGAACTTTATGCTCGAGCAATTACACCGAGTAAAAGAGTGGTTTAAGCATATCTAGATTTAAATACAGTTCTATAGTATAGAACAAGGCATTGGACAAAAACAGGTTCAATGCCTTTTTTAATGCTAGAAGTTTTTTTTTAACTCTGATTAAAACTCTTATCTTTATACCTAGCCAATTTCAACCCATTATAGTCCAGTGCAAAGATATCAACCCTTTAGAATAGCTTTAAGTGGCATTGTGAAAAACTTTCAGTTTTTTATCACCATATTGTATTTATTTGCCATAGCCATTGGGATGCTTTTTAATAATTATAAGTATAAAGCTTTTGATATCAATATTTTTGACTATTCAAGTGTGTTTGATTTTTTGATGGCTCCTTTTGCAGATTATCGCATATTAGCTTTTACAATAATAACTATGCTACTGAGCTATGGGGTATATTTATTAGATACTACTTTGCAGTATAAGTATCCTAGAGAGTATTCCAAGAGTATTTGGCACTTGGATAGGTTTAAAGGATATTATCTTATAAAGGTAGTTTGTTCTATAGCTTTCTTTGTGTTTTATCTTTTCTTAGCAGCTATACTCTATGGAAAGACTACCTATAAGGAGACTCTAGCTCAAAGTCCCGTGCAAATAAATTTTATAAATAAGCAGAGTCAAAGCGCAATACTCATTGGAAAGACTAGCGAAGTTTTGTTTGTTTATCAAAAACAAACCATAAAAGTTATTCCAATAAACACAGGCTTACTTTACATTGAAATAAGTAAATAATAATTTTTTAGATAGATATAATATGTCCAATATTTCATTAATAATAGAAGAAAGAGCTGCTAGTATAGGTAATTTCTTAGTAGGTAGATTACTGCCTTTTAGACAAAAGAGAATGGTAGGTCCTTTTGCTTTTATAGATCACATGGGACCTATTAGTGTAAAGGACCATGATAACTTAGATGTAGATCCACATCCTCATATTGGCCTTAGTACTTTAACCTATCTTTTTGAGGGAGAACTAGAACATAAAGACAGTATAGGTACCATTAAGCGTATCACCCCAGGAGCCGTAAATTTTATGACCGCAGGAAGCGGCGTGGTACACTCCGAGAGAATTCCACAGGGATATAGAGAGAGCAACCCCAATGGAGTACTACATGGTTTACAAATATGGATTGCCTTACCGGTAGAGTTAGAAAAGACTCCAGCTAGCTTTGTTCATGTTAATAAAGAGGATTTACCTTCTTGGGTAGAAGACCAAGTGGAGTATACTTTGGTAGCTGGTAAAGCATTGGGTAGAGAATCGAGCGTTCCGGTGAGTAGTCCACTGTACTTCATAGAGATAAAGAGTCCACAGGCCAAAACTATAAATATTGGAGATGGTCTATATGGGGAATCTGCTTTATACATCCTACAGGGGTCTGTAATTACAGAAGGACAAGAGTTTGGTCCTAAGCAAATATTAATAGCTAAAGATGCTACTTTGTGTAGTTTTGAAGTTACTGCCGGAAGTATTGTTTATATTTTTGGAGGAGAGCCTTTAAAGGAACAAAGACATTTATTGTGGAATTTTGTAGCTAGTGATACGAAGGATCTTCAACAAGCCAAACAAGCTTGGATAGACCAGGACTATGAACAGTTTCCTTTAATTCCAAGTGATAACCAAACCTATGTACCTTTCCCAGAACCTAAAGAAGGCTTTAGAGAAAAGAAATAGAGAATCAACGAGTTAAAGAAACAAACCAATTAAATCCCATACTATGTTAGCAAAGGTAACAGCCATTATAAAAGAACAAGATTATTTAACCAATATTTCAACAGGAGATAAACATATCCTAGCCGATGAACCAGCCTCTTTAGGAGGAGGTGATAAGGGCTTTACTCCTTATGATTTATTAGCTAGCTCTTTAGCTAGTTGTAGTGTTATAACTCTTCGCATGTATAGCAAACAAAAACAGTGGGAGGTAGGCCATATTAGCGCTGAGGTAATCTTGCAAACAGATCCACAGAGTAATAAGGTAACTTTCTTAAGACAGATCCACTTTGAAAATGCAACTTTAGAAGACAAACAATACGATAGACTTTTAAATGTAGCCCAAAAGTGTCCGGTTCACAAACTCTTAAGTGGACAAATAGAGATTATTACAAGTATTAGTAAATAAGATAAAGCCCCTTTTTTTAAAAAAAAGGGGCTTTATAATACTTTATAAGATTTCTTTTCTCAAATCTGCAGCAGATTTACTTGATAAGTAACCTAAAGGAATATCAAAAACAGTTCTAGCTCCAACTTGTCCTTCACTAGCTAATTTACCAATTGCTCTTGTAAAGGCAACCAGTACGCTTGCTGTAAATTCAGGGTTGCTATCTAAATGAAGGCTAAATTCCATTCTATGTTGACTTCCACTTGCTGTTTTACCAGAAGTAATTACCATACCACCATGTGGCATTTTATTGTGGTCTTCTAGCATTTTTTCTTCACTAATAAAGTGTACGCTTGTGTGATATTCAGCAAAATAGTTAGGCATTTGCTTAATTGTTGTTTCAATTAAATCTTTGTCTGCCTGTGGTTCTGCCACTACGTAACATACTCTTTGGTGACGATCAGCATTGCTTAAAGAAGGGTTATTTCCGTTTCTTACCAGCTCAATAGCTTCTTTTTTAGGAATAGTATATTGCACTCCCATTTTCACTCCCTCTACGCGTCTAATGGCATCAGAGTGACCTTGGCTAAGGCCTTCTCCCCAAAATGTATATTCGTGGCTTACAGGTAAGATACTCTGTCCTAGTAAACGTGCAATGGAGAATAATCCTGGATCCCAACCAGTAGAAATTAAACTAAGGGTATTGTTTTGTTTGGTAACTTTATCTACCATGTCAAAATAATCAGGAATTTTAGCATGGGTATCAAAACTATCTACTGTATGGAACATAGAGGAAATCTGACTCACTTGCTCTGGTAAATCTTTAGCCGATCCCCCGCATAAAATCATTACATCTACCAATCCTTTATACTCTTGGATTTGGTCTAAAGCAATTACTGTAGCTTTAGAATCTATGTCCTTAGGACTTCTTCTGGTGAATATTCCTACTAAAGTTAGATCGGGATTTTGGCTAATAGCCATTTCTACACCTTTTCCTAAATTTCCATACCCTACGATACCTACTCTAAGGGTGGTTTTGATTGTATTTTGCATTAATTATATTTTAAGGTAAATTATATTTCTAGTAATTCTTTATTCCAAGAAAGCTATACTATAGCTGTGGGATGTGCTAAATTACTTAAAGATTTTTACATGGAGTAATTTATAAAAAGGGTATTTTTCTGTTTTTTGGCTGTTTTTTTACCCATATAGAGTAAAATGAGTAAATAAAAGTTGTTTCTAATTGTTTTCTTAAACTAGGTTAAGTGGATTTAGCCAGATTCACTAGTATATTTGTAATATCAAAATAGGGGATCTAAGACCTTGAATTATAGTTTATTGGTTGTTGTTTTAGACACTATTTCTAAAGGTAATCAAAATAATAATAAGCAAGAATCCCGAAAATAAAACATTAATTTAAAAAAATATATTATGAGCAAGAAATTAACCTGGTCTTTTGACCCTACACACTCTCAAGTTATCTTTAAAGTAAAACATTTAGTTTTCAGTTCTATAATGGGAAGATTCAATTCTTTTAACGTGGAAATGAAAAACGATTCTCAAGATTTTACTAACGCAAGCTTAGCTTTCTCAGCCGAAGTTTCCTCGGTAGATACTAATAATAAAGATCGTGACAATCACTTGCAGAGTGCAGACTTTTTCAATGTTGAAGAGTTTCCATCTATTCGTTTTGTATCTACAGCTATTAAGGCTACTGAGCAAGATAAATACCAAGTAATCGGAGATTTAAGTATCTTAGGAAAAACTATTTCTACTGTATTTGAAGCTAAAGTTAGCCCTATTGTAATCGATCCATGGGGAAATGAAAAGGTAGCTATTTCTTTGAATAGCAAAGTAAATAGAAATGACTTTGGTCTTAGTTTTAATGCAACCTTAGAAAAAGGTGGTTTTTTAATTGGAGAACAAGTTGAGTTAAACGCTGAGGTACAATTCGTAAGAACGCAAGCCTAATTATAAGAATAATTTTTCCATATAATACCTTTATATTTAAGTCCTCTGTTTTTAAAATAGAGGGCTTTTTTTATTGTTTTTTTAAGGCGTAGGTGAGTCTTACTCTTCCATCCTCTAAGATGTCAGTGGCCTGTAGCTGCATGTTGTTTTTAATACAAATTCTCTCAGACCCTTTATTTTCTTGGTACATTCTACAAATAACCATTTTGGTAGGTGTGCTTGTAAATACTCTTTTTATAAGATGGGCTAGAATACTAGTGCCAAAGCCTTTATTGTGGTAGGGATAGTCAAGAATATAACCAAACTCTAGGGTATGTTCACTATCGGGATATTTGTAAATTCCGGCTTGGCCTAAAACATTTCCTAAATTGTCTTTTATTACCAGTAACTCTCTTGAAGGGATTTTAATAAAAGAATCCTTAATTTGTTCTAGTGATAGTTCACTAAGATTAGAAGGGATAAAGCGAGTGTTTTTAGGTTCTTTATAAATCGATTCTATAGACATTAAGTCAGATTCAATAATACTGCAAAGTTTTAAATTATCCATAGTAATGTTCTTTATGCCTTTTAATAGTTATAGTATCGATTGACTTTGGCCATAATTAATTGTCTTATTGTAAGTAGTCATACAATGGAGTAATAAAGTAAAGCCACTTGAGAGTCAAAAATAATTACATGTGATAAATGTATAGAAAAATAGTGGCAATAAAATATTCTCTTGAAAATAATTTACCTTAACCTAATCCATTTTAAATTCAATACTAGTGTTTACTGATTTGTTATTCTTAAGAACCACTTTATAGACTCTAGACATTAGATAAATACTAAGTATAGAGGAAATAGCCACTACGTAACCAACAATGTTGTAATTCATAAGTGGGCTATTTGCTGTTTCTTGGTAGACAACAGCACCGGCAATAGTAGCAGCGATACCACCAGAGATAGACTGTAAAGAGGAGTTGATACTCATATACGCGCCTCTATCTTTGCTTCTAGGTACAGCGCTAGTTAAGGCTGAAGATGGAACCATTCTACTCATAATCCCTATCATCATTAGTATATTAATTACTACCACTAGTGCAAAAGGAATTTGATACATATTTGTATATACCACACAAACAATTAGTAACCAAACAGAGGCTACACAGAATAAATAATATTTGTTTACTCTATCGCTTAATTTTCCAACAAAAGGCATTAGTAGTAAAGAGGCTACTCCAGAGATCATAAATAAAAGTGGAAGTTGTTGGGCTGAAACACCTAAGTTGTTAACCGCAAAGACAGTTCCAAATGGCATCATCATAAAACCACCGATTGATAATATACCTGTGGAGATAAATCCTACTCTATAATCTTTGTCTATCAAAGTATGCCATAGATGAGAAAGGATTTTTTTGTTTTGTTGTAGTGCTAAGTGATCAGTTACTGGTTGTAGTTTCCATGCAATCATTATGGCAATAATTACAGAAATTATTACTATCATAAAAAACGGGGCCTCCCATTGCCAAAGATTAGCTACATAAAGGCCAATTGGTATACCCAAGACTTGGCTTGCTCCAAAGCCCATTTGTATAAATCCCATGACTCTACCTCTTTGAGATAAAGTAAATATGTCGGTAATAATAGCCATGGAAATAGATCCGATTACACCTCCAAAAATACCGGTGAATATTCTGGCTGCAACTAAGGTAACATAGGTGTGGGCTAGGGCGCAGAATAAAGTTCCTATGATAAATCCACAATAAAAGAAAAGCAATAGTTTTTTTCGATCAAATTTATCTGCAAATCCAGCTGTTAAAAGACCTGATGCTCCTGCGCTAAAGGCATATGCTGATACTGCAAGACCAAAATCTTGCGTAGTTAACCCGGGCATAGTCTTTAACAGTAAATCCCCTAAAGGAGCCATAACCATAAAGTCTAATATTACAGTAAACTGCGTAATTGCCAGTATAAATATAACGAACTTGTGATAAGAGCTAAAACCGGATTTGTTAGTTGTTGACATAAAATGAATATTCTTTTGTATCTGTGAAAAAAACCTCTTTGTTGGAGTTTTATTGCCTGTTGGAGCTTAGCTTTTTAAAATATCTTAATTCCGTATTAATTAAGGGGAAGTTTTAAAGTAACTAGCCAGCAAAAGTAATCAAAACTAGCCAATATTTTTCTATATATTCTTTAAGTATAGTTTATATAAATTAAAAGCTAACTCAAGTGCTTCACAAGTACTTATACTTTGGGTAGTTCTTTAAAAATACAAGGCTCAAAAGACCAAGTAAACTTTAATTTATTAAACTATAGTAAAGTGGGTTTTTTTTAACTAATTTTATACCAAAATACACTTGTTCTTTTAATAGTAAAAGCACAGGATGTTTTATTAGTCTTAATACACTTTATATTATGCTAGATAAATCCAAACAAATCTCCAATACTATTTTATGGCAAATTATCTTTTTGGGGGTAATCCTTTTTATTTTCATCCTCTTGGGATGGCATTTATCCTTGTTTGTTCCAGGAGCTTTAGGAGCTATATGTTTATTTGTTCTTTTGTTTCGCCCGTTCTCTTGGTTAACCGAAGTAAAGGGATTTAATAAGATTGTTAGTATTTTATTACTTTTTATCTCTAGTTTGCTTTTTATAATTGGTCCTTTGTTTATACTAGTTAATACTCTTACTCGTAGATTATTGGTTTTAGTACAAAATAAAGATCAAATTAAAGATTCAGTAGATAAACTAATTGATGTTTTAAGCAAGCAGTACGGAGTAGATTTATTCAACCAAGAAAATTTAGGTAAGATTGCAACCATAAGTGGTAAAGCAGCTGAGTCTATTTTAAATGCCTCTGTTAATAGTATTATGCAAATAGGTATTGCTTACCTTTTATTGTTTTTTATATTTTTACAGTATAGAGAATTACAAGCTTGGATCTATAAAGTAGTACCTTTTAAAAGAACAAACTTACAAAGTCTTGGAGATGAAATGAAAAAACTTGTCATCTCAAATGCCGTAGGAGTTCCTTTAACAGCATTCTTACAGGCATGTATAGCATATGTAGGTTACCTTATTTTTGGAGTACAAGATGCATTTCTATTGTATATCATGACAGTTTTTGCAGCTATGTTACCTGTAGTTGGGGCATCTTTGATTTATTTGCCTATTTGTGCATATATGTTCTTACAAGAAGACAAATCTATGGCTCTTGGACTTTTAGCTTATTGTGTGTTAATTGTAGGTTCAGCAGATAACCTTATTCGCTTCCTTCTTCAAAAGAAAATGGCCAATGTACACCCATTAGTTACTATTTTTGGGGTTATTATAGGACTTAATTTATTTGGATTTATAGGTATTATATTCGGGCCAATTCTAATATCTCTATTTATATGGTTAGTGAAGCTTTATAATTTAGAGTTTGGCAATAATACTTTTGGAACTATGACAAGTGATTCAGATAATCCAAGTTCAAACTCTAGTATTGATACTAATGCTGATACTCAAGTAGACTCAAAACCTATTAGTTAATTAGATTACCAACTAGTAAACATATTATAGTTAAACAAAACAGCAAAGGCCTAGAAGAATTATTTTTCTAGGCCTTTGCTGTTTTGTTTGTTTATCTACCAAACCTAATGTAAGGATTAAATATGTAAAGGATGGCATAATGGCTCTTGTAATGATATTTGCTCTTGGTGGCAAACTTATAGTATGGCTTTTACCATAAGAGTTCGTTGCCTATTATAGAGCTTTAGTAGCCTTACAATAGTAGTTTATTAATACTCTGGTAATTGGAGTTTTTAGGCTCTAACTGCGCTGCAAGCTCTGAGTAACTATACAACAACTTTAGCTTCTTAAAAAAACTTACCCTTTAAGAGCGAAAATTTGCGACCTTGAATTAACATTTAGTTTAATGTAGATATTTCCAATATGGTATTTAGTTGTACTAAGTGTAATATTTAACTGTTGCGAAATGGCTTTATTAGTGTATCCTTCCCATATCAAATTAAGTACATCTAATTCTCTATCGGTGAGTTTGTAATTGTCTCTTAATAACTTTTCTAATTCTTCAGTATTTTCCTTTATAACAGAAAAGTCAGGTGTACTTCCTGTTTGTTTCTTCTTTTCTAAAAGTAGGAGTTTATGGTAATTTTTTACAAGGGAAACATATTGAAGTATAAAAAGTCAAGAGCCGGTTTTCCTTTTGGAAAATCGGCTTTCTTAATGTCTTTGTTTCGTGATTTGATTTATTTAGATGAATTGTTCTTGCCCTAGAGGGTCTTTACAAGCATTGTAGACTTACTTATTTGGACGTTTGCCTATTAGGAGTCAATAAATTAAATTTTATAAAAAACTGATTTAAGTCCTGATTAATAGACTTGATAAGGACCAGGTGTTTGGTCTTGTAACAAGATCTATCTACTTACTTGGTTGAGTAAAAAGATTTATAATTATACTTAGAATGGAGTAGGTGGCTTTTGTGTTTTTTTACGATTATTTAATCAAAAGTTTATCCGTATTGAAGTATTCTTTTAAGGTATTTTCTTATCTTTAGACACCACCTTAAAATAAAATTAGACCACTATGACACTTTATAAAAGTATTTTATCTAGTCCAATTGGGGATATTATAGCCCTTAGTTCTTCCAAGGGGATATGTTATTTGATGTTTAGAGATCATCCCTTTGCGCAACAGGAAATAGAGAAATTAGCTATTCAATATAATGCGCAGATTATCCATGGAGTAAATAGACATATAGAGTCCTTACAAAAAGAACTGGAATCCTATTTTTCTAAGGAACTAGAATACTTCACTACAGTGTTAGATATTAATGGGAGCCCTATGGCATTAGAGGTATACGATCAGCTTTGTACCCTTCGGTATGGTCAAATAATTACCTATAAAGAGCAAGCTCATTTATTAGGTAAGCCCACTAGTGTACGTCCGGTGGCATCAGCTAATGCAAAAAATCGTATTATGATTCTTGTGCCTTGTCATAGAGTAGTTGGAGCTAATGGAAAACTAAGTGGTTATGCAGGGGGATTACACAGGAAACAATACCTGATTGACCTTGAAACTAATGCTCCTAGGATGCTTTTGTGATCTTTACATAGGCTTTGATTTTCATTTTATCTCTTAGTTTAGTTTAAAATGCGTGCTTGAGTAGATATATAATAGCTTTAAATGTTTGCTGGTTAGATAGTTATAAATTCGGTTAAAAAAGAGTAAATAAAAATAGTAAAAGCTTGCTGAAGTGCTCGTTTTGTTATAATATTGCAGTGTTAGAGAAAACTGTTATTTTCTAATGTGTTCCTTAAACAGGCTTCCAATTCTGTTTAGGGAACTTTTTTTTTGTACCTACTATAATTGGAATATATCTACCATGTTTAGCATTGATTAAATAACCTATGCAATAGGGCTCTATAGTATTTTAGAATTAGAATATTTTCTTTAGTAAAATATACTTCGAGTGAATTTGTTTTGGGTGTGCTTAAGGTTCAAAAAAAGAATAAATGTCACAGGTTTGTTATGTGATATAGTTTTTATTTGTGCAAGATAGCTTCAAATGTCACTGTTTTTTTAAGGTTGAAACTGTAAAGTAACTCTAGCGAAATATAAAATTTTGTATATATGTTGCTCATTAACAGTCTTTAGAGAGTAGATAGTAGTTTAATAAGAAATAAAGTATACTAAAGTTGGTTGTTTTATTAAAAATGTTGTAATATTGCAGTGTTAGAGAAAACTGTTATTTTCTAATGTGTTCCTTAGACAGGCTTCCAATTCTGTTTAGGGAACTTTTTTTTTGGCTATATAGTAAAACAGGTCTAACTTTATTTGGTTATACCAAAAAGTTCGACCTGTTTTTCATTCTTAGCCAGGGTGTATTATGTAAGTTTTAAGAAATAAATATTGTTACAATCTTACATGATATAATTGCTAGATATTTTTATAGACTAACAAACACCTTATTTGTTCTTTTAAAAATCTATTTAACTACAAGTTGGTCTACGCCAATACGAAACTTTGGAAGGGTAGCATTCCAATCTTTTTGTTCGTCTTTGTAACCCAGATAAAGTAATACAGAACTCTTAAGTCCTTTACTTTCTAAATCTAACACAGAATCAACCAAGGTAGGGTCAAATCCTTCGGCTGGTGTAGCGTCTATTTTTAATTCTGCTGCTTGTGCGATGGCTAGTCCAAAACCAATGTAGGCCTGCTTAGCAGCATGGTCCAGATGTTGTTGTTTTGTCCATGTTTTAAATAGTTGTTTTAATTGGGTAGTATACGAATTAAACCTTCCTTCAGGTAATCCTTTTGCTTTTGCAGAGGCATTAAAAACTTCATCGATTCTTTGATCAGTATACTCATTCCAACCCGCGAAAACTAAGATAGCAGAGCAATCTCTCATGCAATCTGGATTCAGGGATCCTGGGGTTAATAAGTCCTTTGTTTTTTGGTCTTCAACCACAATAACACGGTATTGTTGTAAACCAGAAGAGCTAGGAGCTAAATTCACTGCTTCTAAAATAGTATTTAGATCTTCCTTACTAACTTTTTTTGTAGGGTCATAAGCTTTAGTTGCTGATCTCCATTTTAAATCTTCGATTAAACTCATTTGCTTTTATTTTAAACTATAATATTAATAATATTGATTTTTTAAAGATACATTTAATGCTTGAGATTATAAAAAATCTTAGATGTACTTAACTGTCCTTAAGAACAATTTAACGCATATATACAAAGGCGTGTAGAACTCAGTGTATCGCTTTGCATTTATCATTACTTCAAAGAATATACCTCAAGAAAGTTATCTGACTTAATTGAGGCATATTTGTTGATTTGTCCCGGGTAATACTTTTATCTTGAAGTAAAGAACTATTAATATTTGTCGTTTGATCCAAAAATTGTTTTACGATCTTTATAAGCACCTTTTGTAAAATCAGGCATTTCCTGTACTTGTCCATTTTCTGCTATAGACTTTTCACTTAAAGGAGTCACTGCATACCAGGTTGCTAAATCATACACATCAAAAGGAAATTCAGTATTTTGTTTGATGCTTTCAACAAAGGCATTAATCATAAAGTAGTCCATGCCACCATGTCCAGCACCAACTGCTTTTTCTTGGTTGTTTTTCCAAAGAGGGTGATCATATTGTTCTAAATGTTGCTTTGCATTATCCCATTGGTGGTTATAACCCATTTCTTTTTCAAAGTATATAAAGCCTTTATCAAAATCTCCAGAGCTAAATTCTTGCCAAATCCCTTCTGTGCCCTGTACTTTAAATCCTAAGTTATAGGGTCTTTGTAAAGAAGTGTCATGAGTTAAGACAATAGTTTCTCCATTCTCACATTTTAAAGTGGTGGTAACTATATCTCCTTGTTTGAATTCCACTTGTGCATTAGGATGGTCAGAGCCTCCATTTTCCTTAATGTATTTATTTAAGCCTCTAGCCTTAGAAGACATGGCTGTTAAGTGGGTAATTCTATTACCGCGGTTTACATCAAACATTACTCCAACAGGGCCCAGACCATGTGTTGGGTATAGTTCACCATTTCTGTTGACATAATGGTCGGTTCTCCATTTGGCTTCACTAAATCCTTTTTCTCCAAATTCAACGCCATTGCCATAGGGCTGCTCGCCGTCATTGAAAAGAACATTTCTTAAATCGTGTTGATACCCACCTGTGGCGTGAATCATTTCTCCAAATTTGCCTTTCTTTACCATATTAAATATGGACATAAGATCTCTTCTGTAACAAACATTCTCTAAGGCCATTAAAGGAACTCCTGTTTGTTCATAAGTATCTACGTAGTTCCAGCATTCTTCCAATGTAGTGGCTCCACAAACTTCCATTCCTACAATTTTACCGGCTTTCATGGATTCAATTCCTTGAATTTCGTGCCATTCCCAAGGAGAAGAAATTATCACTGCATCTATGTCATCTCTTTGTAAAAGATTGCGATAATCATAATCTCCATTGCCGTAAACAATAGGTTGTGTTTTTTTATGTTTGTCTACTATTTTTTGTGCACGTTTAATCATTCGAGGTTCTGGATCCGCTATGGCTACTACCTCTACGTCATCTCGTTTGAGTAATTCATCTAGGTGGACTTGGCCTCGCATCCCTACTGCAATCATGCCTATTCTGACCTTTTTAGCATCTTTGTTAAATGCAAAAAGAGAAGTAGGCGCAATCAAGGAAGCAAAACCTGCCAGTGTTGCGGATTGTAAGAAATTTCTCCTGTTCATTTTTTTTTGGTTTATTGGTTAGGTCTGTTAAAAATATACTAATAGTTGGTTAAAAAAAAATAAGCAATGAAATTTACTTTTCATTGCTTATTGATAATCTCGTATTTACAAGACAAAATGGGGTGTTAGAGGTAGTAAAATATTTATTCTACGTCTTTGTATACCTCTAGTGCTTTTTTAAGTATTTCTGCAGAGGCAACTAAGTCTTCTTGCTTTAATACATAAGCCATTCTAGCCTCGTTTAATCCTTTATTTTTAGTAGAGTAGAACCCTTGAGCAGGAGCAATCATTACGGTTTGTTTATTAAGCTCGAAATCCTCTAATAACCATTTGGCAAAGTGTTCTACATTTCTCACAGGGAATTTAGCCACACAGTAGAAAGCTCCGTGAGGAACAGCTACTTGTACTCCAGGGATTTGTTGTAGTGCTTCTACAAAAATATCTCTTCTTTGTTTGTATTCCGTGATTACTTGATCAAAATAACTTTGTGGTGTATCTAAAGCAGCCTCTGATGCAATTTGAGCATAAGTTGGAGGAGATAATCTAGCTTGAGCAAATTTCATTGCTGTTTGCATTAGTTCTTCGTTTTTAGAAACAATACAACCAATTCTAGCTCCACACATACTATAGCGCTTAGATACAGAGTCAATCATAATAGCATTATTTGCTAAAGCTGGTATACTCATAACAGAAATATGCTCATATCCATCGTATGCAAACTCTCTATATACTTCGTCGGCTATTAAAAATAGATCGTGTTTTAAAACTAAATCGGTTAATTGTTGCATCTCTTCTTTGGAATAAAGATACCCTGTTGGGTTTCCTGGATTACAAATTAAGATGGCTTTTGTTTTAGGAGTGATAAGTTTTTCAAACTCACTAATTGCAGGTAAAGCGAAGTTGTCTTCGAATTTACTCATTACAGGAACCACTTCAACGCCGTTACTAGTTGTAAAACCATTGTAGTTTGCATAAAAAGGTTCAGGGATAATAATTTGGTCATCTTGGTCTAAAATACTTGCAAGTGCAAACATTAAAGCCTCTGATCCACCTGTGGTAATAATAATATCTTGAGCACACACATCTAAATTGTGCTTTTGGTAATAGGCTGCTAACTTTGTTCTGTAGCTCTCAAATCCTGCAGAATGACTATATTCTAAAATTTCAATATCAGCATCTTTGACTGCTTGAAGTGCAACTTGAGGAGTTTTAATATCAGGTTGTCCAATATTTAAATGAAAGACATGATTTCCTTTTTTCCTTGCAACTTCTGCGAAGGGTACCAATTTTCTAATTGGTGATTCAGGCATGTTTAAGCCTTTTTGAGAAATTTTTGGCATACTTAATAGGTTTAATACTTCAATACTATAGGTAAATTATCAAAACTTTCTTATTGTGTTCTTTACCTACTTATAGTTATGCACAAATGTATATTATTTTTATGTTATCCGAGTATAAATTCATAAGTAAATAATAAGTTAAATATCATGTAATACTTAGGTTTTTGGTTATTTTTGTTGAATTGTAAAATAATGTATCAACAACTCATGGACAAAAAAATAATATCTTTCTTTTCTTCCACAAGATTAATGGCAGTTTTATTTATTGTATTCGCAGTAGCTTTAGCCTTAGGGACCTTTATAGAGGATCGCTATAATACTATTACTGCGCGTATATTAATTTATAACGCTTGGTGGTTTGAACTTATTATGTTACTGTTTTTCTTTAACTTCTTAGGTAATGTAAAAAAATACCGCCTTCTAACAAAAGAGAAATGGGCGACATTAATGTTACACGCAGCTTTTATATTTATATTAATAGGAGCAGGTATTACTCGTTATATTAGTTTCGAGGGAATGATGCCAATTAGAGAAGGGGAGACTGCAGATAGTATTTATTCCCAAGATACCTTTGTAACTGTAATGGCTGATGGAGAGTATGATGGACAAGTTAGAAGAAGAACTTTTGAGAGAAAAATGTTATTCTCGGATTATACACCCAATAAGAATGATTTTACCATAAGCAATGAGTTCAACGGTATTGATTTTCAGGTGGAGTATAAAGACTTCATTATGGGAGCTGTTGAAGAAATTCAAGAGAATCCACAAGGGGTGAACTTCTTAAAATTAGTAGAAAGTGGAGACGGAGAAAGACACGAACACTTTTTAAAACAAGGTGAGGTAGTAAGTATTCACAACGTTTTGTTTGCATACGATAAACCAACTGAGGGAGCAATTAATATTACCGAAGAAGAAGAAGGCTTTTTTATGCAATCTCCTTTTGAGGGAGACTTTATGGTTATGGCCGATCAAAGTCAAGGCCATGTGGCTGCTAATGAAAAGCATAGTCTTAACTGGCGTTCTTTATATAATATGGCAGGTACACAATTTGTATTGCCAGAATTGCCTATTAAAGGAGAGCTAGTTTTAGTTAGCGATGGAGATTACAAAGCTAGACACAATACAGATGCTTTAATAGTTACCGTTAAGAGCCAAGGCCAGGAGCAAGACGTTACTTTAATTGGTAAAGCTGGTCGAGTTGGAGAACCAGTTAGTATAGAAGTAGGAGATTTAGAGTTTACTTTGATGTTTGGAAGTAAAATTTATCAAACTCCTTTTCAAATTCGTTTAAATAAATTTATAGCAGCTAAATACCCTGGGACACAGACTAGTTATTCTTCTTTTGAGAGTCAAGTTACAGTTATTGATGGATCGGAGCAATTTGATGCTAGAATTTATATGAATAATATTTTAGATTATAAGGGATACCGCTTCTTCCAAGCAGAATTCGATCGCGATGAAAAGGGAACAGTATTATCTGCCAACCACGATTTCTGGGGAACTTGGATTACTTATTTTGGTTACACCTTCTTATATATTGGTATGTTAGCTATTTTATTTGATAAAAATACTCGCTTTGGAGACTTACGTAGAAAATTAGATAAAGTAAGACAAAAGAAAGCTTCTTTACTTACGTTACTAGTTCTTTTATTTTCAAGTGTTGCTTTTAGTCAGCATGATCACCAAAGCCCACTTCGCCCAGCGCCAGTTGTTATTGATTCTTTGATTAAAAGTACGGCAATTGCCCCAGAACATGCGGCAAAATTTGGAGAGCTTGTAATTCAGGATTACGGTGGGAGAATGAAGCCTATTAATACTTTTGCTTCAGAGCTTTTAAGAAAGGTATATAAAAAGGAATCTTATCAAGGATTAACTCCTGATCAGGTTTTTCTATCTATTACACAGTTCACCGTTGCTCAGCAAATTCAAGGAGCTCCTAACTATTGGTATTTTGCACCAATTATTTCTCTTCCTAGAGGAAATGAGAAAATGACTCAAATCTTAGGTCTTCCTAGTGGAACTAAATACGCTACATTTATGGATTTCTTTGATGATCAAGGGAACTATAAATTAACCGATGTAGTTGAGGATGCTAATCACACACCTATTAAGAGTCAATTTGAAAAAGACTTTCTTGATATGGATGGTAAAATGGCTTTGTTAAATGCAGCTTTTACCACTCGTATTCTAACTATATTCCCAATTCCTGGGGATGAAAATAACAAATGGGTTTCTCCATTAGAAATCAATGAGTCCGGTCTTACGGCTATGGATTCAGTGTTTACTAAGAGTATTTTACCAAGAATGTATGTTCCTGCTTTATTTCAAGCAAAGGAGACTGGAGATTATACTAAGGCAAATGAGTTTTTATCTCACATAAAGACCTTCCAACAAACCATGGGTAAAGAGGTAATGCCTACTCAAAGAAATATTGAGTTTGAGATTTTATACAACGAGTATGATATTTTCAAGACTCTTTATTCTTATTATATGATGGTAGCGGTATTTATGTTTGTTTTCATTATTGCCGATATTATTAAACCCAATAGAATTAGTAAGCTTCTAGTGAAAATTCTTACCGTAGGGGTAATTATTCTATTTATAATCCATACCATGGGACTTGGAGTACGTTGGTATGTTTCTGGTCACGCACCATGGAGTGATGCTTACGAATCTGTGATATATGTGGCTTGGGCTACGGCATTATTCGGATTGTATTTTGGACGCAAGAGTGAACTTACCATTGCATCTACTTCCTTTGTGGTAGGTATGATTCTATGGGGAGCGCATTTAAATTATATGGATCCTTCGATTGCTAACTTACAACCGGTATTAAACTCTTATTGGTTAATTATTCACGTTGCGGTAATTGTAGCTAGTTACGGACCATTTACCCTAGGAATGATCTTAGGTATTGTGTCTTTACTGTTAATGATCTTCACTAATAGTAAGAACAAGGCTAAGATGGATTTAAATATCAAAGAGTTAACTTATATAAACGAGATGGCTCTTACAGTAGGTCTAGTTCTGTTGACCATAGGTAACTTCTTAGGAGGTCAATGGGCCAATGAGAGCTGGGGAAGATACTGGGGATGGGATCCAAAGGAAACTTGGGCTTTAATTAGTATTATGGTTTATGCCTTTGTTATTCACGCTCGTTTTGTACCGGCTTTAAGAGGAACTTGGATATTCAACGTATTTAGTGTTTTTGCCTTCTATTCTATTATGATGACATATTTCGGTGTTAACTTCTATTTAAGTGGACTACACTCTTATGCACAAGGAGAACAGGTAATCACCCCATCGATTGTATGGTACTCTTTAGGTTTCTGTGTTTTATTAAGTACTGCAGCTTATTTTGGTTACCGAAAACACTACAAAAAATAATAGTTAGTTTTTCTTATAAAAAAACTAAGAGGGGCCGTCTCAATTTTTATTGAGACGGCCTCTTTATTTTATCTAACCAAGAGTTTATTACTAGATATAATTAACATTTTGTATCTTTCAGAGAAACTTAGTACATCATAAAGAAAATAATTTAAATCTTATGGTTGTTCTTTTCTCTATTTGCTTGTTCAAAAGATGAGATAGATTATCAAGCATCCAAACCAAATTCTAAACACCCCTAGGTATAGTTTAGAAATAATTACTTCTGAGGCTATTACAGAAATCTCCTTTTGGTGTATTCTGTGCAAACTTATGTTTGTTTCTATAGAAGAATTAATTATAAGTAACTGTGAGACTGAAAGTGTTGTTTATGATTATAGTCACAGTCCTAGCAAAAACAATATTATATTAAATTAAATAGTGATTAACTCGATGTTAATCTAAATACAATTTAAACATTAATACATAAAACATTATATGTAACCATATTTAGAAAGATGGATTTTGTGGATGCGTTTGATATTGGTGATCAGGGAACTTTAAAGATAGAGTTTCCTGAAATTTTTGAAGTATATGTGATATGGTAGCGCATCTTACGAGCATCATATATTGCTAATAAATATATCAATAACGATTAAAGCTTTAAAAGATTTTGCTTCATCATATTTTAAAGAATATTACCAAGCTTTAGCTTGGACTGGACTAGAAGACACTGAAACTTACGATAAGCTTCCACAAGCCAAAAAAGATAAATTAAAAAAGATTTCTTCGATTGTATAAAAAACAGTCCTAAAGCGGATTGTAAATAGTTTGGATTATGTGTAAAAAAATTATTTTAATACTTTGTATATTACTAAGCCCACTTGTATTTTCTCAAACCATAATAAAAGATACCATTATAGTTGATTTAACACAAAGTAAGGATCATCGTTATAAGATTCGTAATGAGAATTCGTATTGGGAAATTGCTATAAAAGTTTCCTCGTATAAAACTGAAATTTACAGATTTGACCTAGAGGAAGAAGTAAATATTAGTGTAGAAAAATTATTATCACCTTTGGAATTTGATAATTTTATTCTTGACCTATATCATAACGCATACCCTAATAGAGAGTTTGACATGGGCAGGATGTATGCAGGTAATTTAGACTTCACAAACTTGTTTATAAAAGTAAATATAGACAATGTAACAAAATACTTCAAAGTTAAATTTAGTATGAGCGTCATAACTATTTAAATGCGAGTCAACAATAATTTTAAGATTCTGCTTAGACTAGAACTAAGCAGAATTTTTTCTATAATCACTTCACCAAATCCATGTGCTCAGTAATTACCTCTTTATTTATTGCATCATTTTTTCGTAACTGACTAAGCACCAAATTTTCTTATTCTTGCATCTTTGATGGATCCACAAAAGCATTTCCAAACTTATCAGCCAACAGTAAAGCTTTTTCTTTAGCCATGTTAGTATATTTTTCTAGATTTGAGAAAACAATAGTATGAACAAATAATAAAAGTCTTCGGAGTGTTAAGCATATTAGCATGTATGAATTCATGTAACAGTATAGGTCTAAGCTAAAATTTTAAAAAGACGAAAAAATAGAAACACATCTATTTTTAATATCTTTTACATTAGAGCTAGAGTCCGTTGTAATTTCAATCCATATTACGTATTGGGAATGTCCAATGCAAAATCTAAAGGGTAATCCTATATTGCTACAAAGCACTTACGGGGTTTTTTAAAATAGCTCAAAATTCATAGGCCTATTATTTTCTAAGGCTACACAAGAGAATTTATATCTAATAAGTATACTCTTTTTTCTAATGCGTAATGTGGGTTTAATCTCTATGTTGGAGAGTTCCACTTTATACGCTCTTTTATAATCTGTGAAAAACACTCTTTGTACAATACCCAAAAAGCTAAGTTTTTAAACTTTGTCAATCTTTACCGATAGCATATTTAAAGAGCCTCCAGCAAATCCATCGTTAAATAAAACCGGAGCTTCATCCTTCTCTTGTAAGGCTAAAGTGTATATAAGAGGCATATAATGTTCTGGAGTGGGAACTGCCATTTGAAAATCTATTCCCTGTTTGTCATAGTTGATTAGATCTTGATGATTTCCATCAAGAATATATTTTTTTATCTTTTCATTGGCCGATGCAGCCCAATCTAGTGCAAATTCAGAATCATTCATTTTACCCCAAACTACTTGTCTTAAATTGTGAACAGTATTACCGCTTCCGATAATTAAAACTCCTTTTCTTCTTAAAGCGGCCAACTGTTTTGCTAAGTCATAGTGATAAGATGCTTTTTGAGTATAGTCTATACTCATTTGTACTATGGGAATATCAGCATTTGGGTACAAGAATTTGGCCACCGTCCAACATCCGTGATCTAGTCCCCACTCATGGGTTAGGTGCACATCTGTACTTGTGATAATCTCGCTAGTTTGTTTGGCTAGTTCAGGACTTCCTGGCGCTGGGTATTGTACGTCGAACAAGGCTTGAGGGAAACCTCCAAAATCGTGAATAGTCTGCGGGTGAGCCATCGAGGTTACATAAGTACCTTTAGTTTCCCAATGGGCAGAAATACAAAGTATTGCTGTAGGCTTTGGCAATGTCTTAGATATTTTTTCAAAGCCTCGAGTGAAAGTATTGTCCTCTATTGCATTCATAGGACTTCCATGACCTAAAAAAAGAACAGGCATTCTTTGGGTAGGCCCCAGTTTATCCGTTATTTTATGTAGTTCATTTAATTTCGAAGCAGGTGTATCTAAAGAAAATAGTGTCATAATTTTTATAAATATTTTTGTTGTTTGTAATTTCTGCTACCCATCTATTTAGTTTCACTCTATTAAAAAGGGTAGTGCTAGGAAAAATTACTGTAGCTGAAAACTTTACTTAAAGTAAGATATTAAGCATATATACTGTTAAGTCTCTATAGTATAAAAGTACAAAATTTACCACAATCCACCGTTTTATATCTTCAAAAAGTAGGTGCTAAACTGCTCTGAGGCTGGTTTTATGATCTTAATGCCCTTGGTTTAACAATGTTTAACAAACTCCTTGCCTTTACTTTAGATTTATAACAGAACAGGGTATCTGGAGGGTCTGCTGGTACACTTTATGGTTTTAAAATAGTTTTTGCTACGTCATTTTATTTTTAAGTTCAGATGAAAAAAAAACAGGATAAATCTAGTTTTACACTTCGATTTATCCTGTTTGTATTGGGTGTTGTTTACTGGGAGTATTTACGCGAAATAAGCCAGTATTACTCCGGATATAATAGCTATTAGCTTGTTTATGTTAAAGGAGTGATCTTCATTACTCTCAAAGATAATAGTAGAGGAGATGTGAAATAGTATTCCTACAACTATAGCTGAAATTTCTGAGTAGTAAGTATTTAAAAAAGACACATTAGTAGAAATTAGAGTACCTAATGGAGTCATTAATGCAAAGATTACCATACAAAATAAGATGGTTCTTCTTTTCATTTGTCCTTCTATGAAGAAGGCTGTTAAAATAACAGCAATAGGCAAGTGGTGTATACCAATGCCTAAGGCTAACTCTTGATGTTTACTCAAAGGCATTCCTTCTAAAAGCGCATGTATACACAAGCTTATAAACAAAAGCCATGGGATTTTGTCAAATTTATCATGTATGTGTACATGACCGTGTTCGGCTCCTTTAGAAAAGTATTCTAGAATAATTTGGAATACTATACCTATCATTATAAATATACCTATAAGGTTCTTTTCATGACTATGCCCATGATCACTTACCTCATGGGAATGATGGTAAACCTCTGGAAGTAGGTGTGTAACGGTAATAGTTAATAGAAATGAACCACTAAAGGCCATTAATAACTTAATGTGTTTTTTGTTTTTTGGTTGAAAGATAGTGGCAACTAAGTAACCTAGTATAACCGAGAAAAAGGGTATTATAAAAACCATGGGCTAATTGAAAATCATAATTAAATGTTCGAAGTCTTTAGGGTGAAATTTTCTTAGATTATAACACTAAAAAGCATATAAAACACACAGGTCAGCCTCCCGTTATTTTTTAAACCTTGTAGTAGTATCGCTTAACTTTTTCACTTTATATAGAGGTTTTTTAACCTATAAAACAATTAGTGTTTTTTTGATAATAAAACCGTTATTATATTTTTTTGTAATTTTAATACTAGCAAGTAAGTGTTAAACCTGTTTTAAGCTATGCTTTTGCATGTTTTGGCATACTTTTACTTTAATTTTTTTATTAGCCTACAAATTTACTCTATTTTTGCGTAATAAAAACAGTAAACAAATTATTCCTTATATATTTATTGAGATGGAAAATTTTAAGATGATAGCTAAAACCTTCTTCGGATTCGAAGAGATTTTAGTTAAAGAATTGCAGTTACTAGGGGCAATGAATGTTAAACCTGGGGTTAGAATGGTTAGCTTTGAAGGGGATAAAGGATTTATGTATAAAGCTAATTTAGCTTTGCGTACAGCTTTAAAGGTTTTAAAACCAATTCACCAATTTGCTGTGTACAATGAAGCAAACCTATATAAAGGAATCCAAAGTATTGATTGGAGTGAGTACTTAGACCCAGACCAAAGTTTTGTTATTGATGCTACGGTATTTAGTGAAAACTTTAATAACTCTTTATTTGTGGCTTTAAAGAGTAAAGACGCCATTGTGGATCAGTTTAGAGATAAAACAGGAGAAAGACCTAATATTGATAAAGATTTCCCTGATTTGAGAATCAATGTACATATTGATAGAGACACTTGTAGTGTTTCTTTGGATTCATCTGGAAACTCTTTGCACCACCGAGGATATAGAACAGCTACAAATATTGCGCCTATCAACGAGGTATTAGCAGCCGGTATGTTATTGCTTAGTGGGTGGGACGGACAATGTGATTTTATAGATCCAATGTGTGGATCGGGTACTCTTTTAACTGAGGCAGCAATGATTGCTTGTAATATTCCAGCCAATATTAATAGAAAGGAATTTGCCTTTGAGAGATGGAAAGACTGGGATGCAGATTTATATGAGAAGATAGAAGACTCTTTAATGAAAAAGACAAGAGAATTTCATTACTCTATTGTTGGATACGATAAAGCTCCTTCGGCAGTTAGTAAAGCAAAGGATAACGTTTATAATGCCCATTTAGAGGATTATATTACCATAGAGGAGGCTAACTTCTTTGATACTCAAAAGCGTAGCCAAGGACCTTTACACATGGTGTTTAACCCTCCTTATGGAGAAAGATTAGATATTCATCTAGAGCGTTTTTATCGTGAAATAGGAGACACCTTGAAACAAGGTTACCCAGGTACAACAGCTTGGTTTATTACTGGAAATATCGAAGCCTTGAAGTATGTTGGTCTAAGACCTTCTAGAAAGATTAAATTATTTAATGGTAAATTAGAGGCTCGCTTTGCTAAGTATGAACTATATGAAGGAAGTAAAAAAGGAAAATATATAACTAAAGAATAATGTCTATGAATGCAAGTACTAAATCTTTACTACTGCAATTTTGCAGTTTTGCACTATTTTTTATTGTAACACGATGGCTCTTGGGGATTTTTACTGAGTTACAGGGATTTTGGTTACCTGTAGTAGCAGCGATTATTTCCACAGTGTTGGCTCCGCAATTCAAAGTATTTAAAACAGAAAAAGGGGAAAAGATTTGTATGAAGTGGATTTTCTTAAAGAATGTTATTATTCTTAATAAATAATAAGCCAAAAAGCTATCTGTCTGCAGATAGCTTTTTTTATTGGTACTAAAACCAATAAAAAAACGTTTAAAAATAGAGGTTTTTTGCTTTTAAGTTATTTATTAACCTAGGTTAAGTGTGTTTTTACTGGCCTAGTGTACCTTTGTAATAAATTAATAAAACAATAAAATTATGAGAAAAATAGCATTAGTATTAGTAGCCGCTTTGTTTAGCATGACAAGTTTCGCACAAGAGAAATGGACAGTAGATAACTACCATTCTTTTTTAAATTTCAATATTAAACACTTAGGTATTTCCTTTGTAGATGGACGTATGGATAACTACACAGGTGAGTTTGTAGGTACACCAGAGGATTTAACTAATGGACAATTTAGTTTTACTATTGATGTAAATGGTATTAACACAGGAGTAGAAATGCGTGATGATCACTTAAAATCAGCAGATTTCTTCGACACTCAAAAATTTCCACAAATGACTTTTCAGAGTACTTCAATCACTAAAGTATCTGATTCTGATTATTTACTAAAAGGAAACTTAACCATTAAAGGAATAACAAAACCAGTAGAGTTTAATTTAGTATACGGAGGCTTATTAGAAGATGATGGATCAGGTAATACTAAATTAGGATTCCAAGGAAGTACTTCTATTAATCGTTTTGACTTTGATATTGATTATGATCCAAGCGGACAAGCAATCGGTAAAGAAGTAAATATTCTAGTAAACTTAGAGTTTAGTAAAGTTAAGTAATTATATAGATTTAGTTGCAATAAGAGAGTTACTCCATTTTTTTGGAGTAACTCTTTTTCTATGCTAGATCTTTTAATAAGGGGAAGAGCTTTTCGAGTCCTTTACTTGCAATTTGCTTTAGGGTAGTTACTTGAGTGTTAAAGCTACTTATTTGGGCAGGATTTGGATCGATATAATATATAGGTGTATTGGCTTTTACATAGTCCATTAATCCAGCTGCAGGATACACTTGTAAGGAAGTGCCGATAATTAATAAAATATCTGCTTTTTCTACTAATTCCTGGGCTAGTTGCATCATTGGAACCATTTCTCCAAACCATACTATATGTGGGCGTAAAGAGTGTCCTAAATCGTTTTTGTCCTCTTTAGTTAGATCTTTATTCCATGGATATACTAAGTGCTCTTCTTGGGTGCTTCTGACTTTGAGTAATTCTCCATGGAGGTGTAAAACATTTTGACTGCCGGCTTTTTCGTGTAGGTTGTCTACGTTTTGAGTGATGATGCTCACTTTAAAGTGTTTTTCTAATTCCACTAAAAGTAAATGCCCTTGATTGGGTTGAACTTCTAAGAGCTGTGCTCTGCGTTTATTGTAAAAGTCTAAAACTAAATCCTTGTCTTTATACCAGCCATCTAAAGAGGCTACTTGCATAATGTCATGACCTTGCCACAGGCCATCGGCATCTCTAAAAGTTTGTATGCCACTTTCTTGAGATATACCAGCTCCGGAGAGTACCACTAAGTGTTTTTGCATATTATTGTTACCTTTGCATTTGTTTAAAATTTAAATATAGAATGAATAATCCAGAAAAGCTATTTCAAGATCTAGAATACCTAGAGTACTTGGAGAATTTCTTAACTCCAAATAGAGTCGAGCGCTTCAAGGAAGTTTTGCAAAATAGGACCAATCATATAACTATTGTTGCCGAAGATGTATACCAAATGCATAACACAAGTGCCGTAATGCGTAGTTGTGAAGTTTTTGGGGTACAAAATCTTGGTATAATTGAGCAAAAATTCGGTAAAGATATCGACAAAGAGATTGCCCTTGGAGCACAGAAATGGGTAGATATTCAGCAATATGCATCACCCATGCAAGCCATGAGTCAATTAAAAGAAAAAGGATATCAAATTGTGGCTACTACTCCTCACGTTCAGGCGCATCATTTAGAGGATTTTGATATCACTAAGCCATCGGCTATCTTTTTTGGAACAGAGAAAACAGGTCTGTCGGATGAGATTATGCAACACGCTGATACGTATTTGAAAATACCAATGGTAGGCTTTACAGAGAGCTTAAATATTTCG
The DNA here is from genome assembly GCA_947632215.1 of uncultured Flavobacterium sp. Lineage (GTDB taxonomy): Bacteria > Bacteroidota > Bacteroidia > Flavobacteriales > Flavobacteriaceae > Flavobacterium. The sequence goes on from CANROJ010000004.1 coordinate 28,910, forward strand.
GTTTCTGCCGCGTTAATCATTCAAAATCTTTCTAATCGAATTAGAAGAAGTGATCTGCCATGGCAATTAACAGAGCAACAAATAATTGAAAAAAGAATTGACTGGGCTAGAAAGACTATAAAGGATATTGATTTTGTTACCCAAAGATACTTACAGGCAAAAGAGTTGAAACAAAAGTAGTTGTGTTTCTATGTGTTTTCACTCTGGCAATAAACCTATTTATTTTGGGTAGCAACGGGGGGGCTTAAAACCAAGTGTTTTTTAAACAAGTATGCCCTGGTTAAAAAAAGTAAAACTTCTGATAGATTAGCCAATAAATAAAAAAAGTAAAGCTTCAAGAGTGTATCTATAGCTTTACTTTTTTCTATTTTACAGTTGTGGTATTTGTTATTTATCTTAAAAATACTAAGCTTTACTGCTTTTTCTAATGCGCATATTGATAAATTCTACAACTAAGGAGAAAGCAATAGCGAAATATAGATAACCTTTAGGAACAGCTCCAATTTCCTGACCTCCCAACACAGCATTAGATAAGTGCATACTCTCGGTGGTTAGCATAAAGCCTATTAGGATTAAAAACGATAGTGCTAATATTTGAATGGTAGGATTGTTGTTGACAAACTTACCGATAGGCACGGCAAATAGCATCATAACTCCAACCGAGACCACTACAGCAGCAATCATAATGTATAGAGCTCCAGGTAAACCATTGGTCATTCCAACAGCCGTTAAAATACTATCGACCGAGAAGATAAGATCTATCATCAATATTTGAAACATCGTGTTTGTAAAAGATTTATAAACTATTTTCTTAGTTTGTACTGGCTCATCTATAGGTTGATGATGCTGTACATGGCTAATTTTTTCATGTATCTCCTTGGTAGATTTATAGATTAGAAATATTCCACCGGCCAGAAGAATAAGGGCTTGACCGTTAAAATTGGCGCTAAACCAAGACCAATTAATACTAAAGAGTGTTTTTTCCATAGCAATGATCCACGTTACACCAAATAAAAGTGCAATCCTTAAGAACATAGCTAGAAACAATCCGATTTTGGTAGCTTTTTTTCTTTTTTCCTGTGGAAGCTTTCCCGTTACAATAGAAATGAAAATAATGTTGTCTATTCCTAGAACAATTTCTAAAAATGTCAAGGTTAAAAATGCAACGATGATATCTACACTTAAGAATGCTTCCATGGGATGTATGTTTTTAGATCTACTTTATTTATTTTACAGGTCCGATACTTTAGTTAATGTACCTCTCTCTCTTCGAGAATCTCCTAATATACCATATTCGAAAACGCAAGTGTTTCCATCGGTAGTTATGATTTTCATGGAAATTGCTTTTTGCTCTGCCATGTTTTTAGGATTTATTTTCTGTAATACATATTCACAATCATTTACCCATCTAATAGAAGAGGTATCTGTTTTGCCTTCGAAAGTTTCGATTTCGTATTTTTCTGTTCTTGTAAAACGTGATATCTTTTCTTGACCATCAATGGTGGCAACAAATTCAAAATTTCCTGTTTTAAAATTTGCGCAGTTTCTTTCTTGTTGGTAACATGAAGACACAAAAATGGCCAAAAGAGGTATTAAATAAAGTAGTTTAGATTTGATCATAGTTATTATTTTGAAAAAAGTGAATTAATAATAGTTTTCAAGCCTTTGAAAAGTAAAAACATTGAGCTCAAGCAAATCAGGCAACCTAGCCCAAAAACTATAGCAAACAAAGGATGGTTTTGGTTTTTTAAAGAACTGTGTATTACAATAGGACCAATAAAAAATAGAGGAAGCGCAAAAATTAAAAAGCGTACTCCTTTAGATAATAGTTTTCGATCGGTATGATGTTCTTGCATTGTTTTATGGTTTATAATTGGTCAATACTTGACGTACATTGTTATATTTGTCTAATAATTCTTTTGCCTTTTCTGGGCTAATATCTAATTGATCTACCAGCATATCTATACCTCGTTGCACTAACTTAGTATTGGTCATTTTCATGTCTACCATTTTATTGCCCTGTACTTTTCCAAGGCCTATCATTACAGCAGTAGATATCATGTTTAAAACCATTTTTTGAGCCGTACCAGCCTTCATTCTAGAACTTGCTGTAACAAATTCTGGTCCAACAATTACCTCTATAGGATACTGAGCTACTTTGGATAAAGTGCTATTGGCATTACAACTAAGCCCTGCGGTGGCAATTTGATGGTCCTTACAAGTCTGTAATGCGTTAATTACATATGGGGTAGTACCTGAGGCGGCAATTCCCAATACAAAATCTTTAGAAGTAATATGGTGTTTTTGTAAATCTATAAATCCTTGCTCTGGGTTATCTTCTGCATTTTCAACTGCGACTCTAAGAGCTATATCTCCTCCTGCAATCAAACCAATAACAACATTGTGATCCACTCCAAAGGTCGGTGGACATTCTGAGGCATCTAATACTCCTAATCTACCTGAGGTACCAGCCCCAATATAGAATAATCGACCACCATTTTTTAGTTTATCGGTAATTTGTTCTACTACAATACAAATCTGATCCACAGCTTCTTGTACAGCTAAGGCTACCTTTTGATCCTCTTTATTTATGTTTTTGAGGATTTCCAACGGGCTCATATCCTGTAGATTGTCATATAAAGAAACTTGTTCGGTTGTTTTTGTAAAGCTCACCTTTTAGTAAATGTTGATTATGTAAACAAAAATAGGTAAAAATCTTTTGACAACGCAATCTTACAGCGCATTACTGCTTAGTATTTTTAAGTTTTATCAATGTTTAATACTTATAAGACAAACAGATAAGAAAAATGTGATAAAAAGAGATAAACAGTTTTATATTTCTACAGAATGGTTTACTTTTGCAGCTTTAATGCAGGCCGCCTTATCGCTGGTTTTTTTAAAAAACGAGAGGAAAGTCCGGACACCAAAGAGTAGTATAATGGGTAACACCCATCCGTAGTGTTTTTTACATTATGAGGACAAGTGCAACAGAAAGTATGTACAGGTAATGCTGTAGTGAAACCAGGTAAACTCTATACGGTGAAATGCCATGTATATTAGGCGCTTAAGGGCTACTCGCTCGATGCCTAAGGGGTAGGCAGATGGAGCCTTTGAGTAATTGAAGGCCTAGATAAATGATAAGGGTAGGGTAACCTATACAGAATCCGGCTTATAAGCCTGCATTTTATTTTTAGTTTAATACAAAAAAATCCACTTATATATTCTTTAGTTAGAATTATAAGTGGATTTTTTGTTTGTTTTCACTGGATTAATCTTCTTGATCTTCTTCTTCTTCCTGATCTAATTCAAAGAAACTAAAAACAGATCCTCCATAGTTTTTTGAAAAACTAAAATGCTGTAAATGATCTAATTTAGTGAATTTAGAGTGTTCCACTATTAACATTCCGTCTTGTTCCACTAAGGGAGTTTGCAAGACATCTTGTACAATCTTCTCAAATTGCTCTTGAGAAAAGTCATAGGGTGGGTCAGCAAATACTATATCATAGCTTTGTTTATGCTTTTCAATGAACTTAAAAACATCACTTTTAAAAGCGGTAATATTTAAGTCAAATTCCTTTGCTGTCTTTTTTATAAAGTTAACGCATCCGAAATCTTGATCTACACTAATGATCTCACTCACCCCACGAGAGGCAAACTCATAGCTAATGTTACCTGTACCGGCAAATAAGTCTAGTACATTTAATTGGGTTAGATTAAAATGGTGATTTAAAATGCTAAATAAAGCTTCTTTACTCATATCTGTGGTTGGACGCACAGGTAGATTTTTAGGCGTTAAGATTCTACGGCCTTTTAATTTTCCAGATATTATTCTCATGAATGGAACAGTATGTAATGTTGTTTAGGTACTTGGTGATGTAATAATAAATCAACACTGATAAAAGCATGTTCATTTTGCATTTCAGTGTGTGGTATAAAGCGTTTTAGTAGTTCAAATACGGGGTCGCTTGTCTCGACTCTACCCATTAGGCATAAGGGAGTTGTACTGGCATCTAACTCGAGCTGCTCAAAGCAAAAAAGGATAAAGTAAACAATGTCAACAGCACTTGTATAGGCAAAAGAATTAAAGAAAACTAGTTCTCCATTGCATGCTATAATTAGTTCAAATCTATCTTTTTGTATGTACGCGAAACCTTTGTTTTGGGTAATGCCAATAGTTTTGTGTACTAAAAGGTCTACTAGTTCTGTGTTGATGTTTTTATAGGTAAAACTTCCAAATTTATCTATAAAGTAATTGTTTAGATTAACATAGGGTAAGTAAACATTATGAATCTCTAAGTCTTCTATATAATCATGGTCAAAATAATCACTAGCGAATACTTTTGTATTGTATTGTAAATAAGCAGCTAAGTTATTTGAATCGAATAACTCTTTTGGTATAAAAGTATTTAAAGTATTATCATGAAAGACCGTAATTTGATTGAATTGCTGGCTTAGTTGAGGGTATTTCACGAAAATACTCTCGAGTTGTTCTTCGATAGTTCGTTGATTGGTAATTGCTTCAGAGCCAAAATAGGTCACCTCTTGGCTTAGTAAATTCTTTGTTACAAAGGAGAATTTACTAGAGGAAACTTGTATAACAAGGCTGTAATTACTATTGGTCATTTTAAATTATATGGAGTTGTATAAACTTGTAGATATTAACTGCAAATTTACACATTTTAAGTTACAATGTTAGTTTAGCCTATAAAAGCTTGGTATCTTTGTTTACACAAGGTAAAAATAAGCAAGAGATATGATAAGTGCACTAGAGTTTTATAAGGGGTTAAAGGCAAGTTTTCCTTTTGAATTAACTACTAAACAGGATGTTTTTTTACAAGAGATAACAGTTTTTTTAACCAATGAGATTCCCCAGCAGATTTACGTTTTAAAAGGTTATGCTGGTACAGGTAAAACGACTCTTATCTCCACTGTGGTCAATCATTTAAGGTATGTTAACCGCTCGGCCATTCTATTGGCTCCAACTGGTAGAGCAGCCAAAGTGATGAGTAATTATTCCAATAAAGCCGCCTTTACCATTCACAAACATATCTATTATCCTAAGCCTAGTTCCTCTGGGGGAACGATGCAGTTTTCTATGAAGGCAAATCGCTATAAAAACACTCTTTTTGTGGTAGATGAAGCCTCCATGATTGCAGATAGTAGTTCTTCGGATAGTTCTATGTACCCTCATGGGTCTTTATTGGATGATTTAATCTATTATGTATATTCAGGACACAATTGCAAACTTCTGTTAATAGGAGATTCTGCTCAGTTACCTCCGGTTAATAAAACAGATAGTCCTGCTTTAAATACCGATTTATTATCCTTGGATTATCAAATGCAAATTCAAAGTGTAGAGCTGGATCAAGTAATGAGACAAGATCAAGATTCGGGTATTTTGTATAATGCAACCGAACTGCGCAGTTTACTAGACTCTTACTTCTTTGATACTTTTACCTTTAAGCTAAAAGGGTTTAAAGATATTGTATCCTTAGTGGATGGTTATGATATACAAGACGCCATCTTTGATGCCTATTCTAATAGTGGGCCGCAAGAAACTGCATTTATCGTTCGCTCTAATAAAAGAGCTAATGCTTATAATATGCAAATACGCATGCGTATCTTGGACAAAGAAAGTGAAGTATCTCCAGGGGATTTACTCATGGTAGTTAAGAATAACTATTTTTGGTTAAAGGATTCTCAGGTTACCGATTTTATTGCCAATGGTGATATTATCGAGGTTTTGCAAATTTATAAGACAATCGAGCTTTATGGGTTTCGCTTCGCACAGGTAAAAGTTAGAATGATTGATTATCCTTCTATGGATAGCTTTGAAACTATTATTTGCTTGGATACTTTAACTAGTGAATCTCCAGCCTTAACTTACGAACAACAAAACGCTCTTTACCAGCAAGTTTTATTAGACTATCCAGAGTGTTCCTCTGGCTATCAAAAGATAAAAAAGGTCAAAGAAAATCCTTATTTCAATGCCTTACAAGTTAAATTTTCCTATGCTATTACTTGTCATAAGAGTCAAGGTGGACAGTGGGAAACAGTATTTATCGAACAGCCTTACTTACCAGAGGGTATTACTATCGATTATATTAGATGGCTCTATACTGCTATGACAAGGGCTAAGAATAAATTGTATTTAATAGGTTTCAAAGAAGATTTCTTTGAACAGGAGTAAATTATATCTAAAAAACAATTATAAATTTACAAGGGGTTTGTTACCTTTGATCATCTAATAAAATCAAATATGAAGATTATTGCAGTTATACCAGCGCGCTATGCCTCTGTTCGTTTTCCAGCTAAATTAATGCAGGATCTAAAAGGCAAGACAGTAATACGTCGCACTTATGAGGCTACGGTGAAAACTAATTTATTTCAAGAGGTTTTTGTAGTGACAGATTCCGATATTATTTTCCAAGAAATCGCTTCTTTTGGTGGTAAAGTTGTAATGAGTCAAAGAGATCACCAAAGTGGTAGTGATAGAATTGCAGAAGCAGTTGAAAATATATCGGCCGATATTGTTATTAATGTACAAGGAGATGAGCCGTTTATCAATAAAGAGAATCTGCAAAAGTTAATCGAGATATTTCACCAGGATCAAAGTAAGAGTGTAGATTTAGCTTCTTTAATGACACCGATGACTAATTGGAAAGATGTAGAGAATCCAAACAATGTCAAAGTGGTGGTGGATAAGAATAATACAGCTTTGTATTTCTCGCGTTCTGTGATTCCATATCCAAGAGAAAAACAAGTGGGAGTAATCTATTACCAGCATATAGGTATTTATGCTTTTAGAAAACAAGCATTATTAGAGTTTACCACCCTTGGAGTAGGATTCTTAGAGGAAAGTGAGAAATTAGAGCAATTGAGATACTTGGAAAATGGTAAACGCATTAAAATGGCAGTTACCAATCACGTAGGTATCGGTATTGATACTTTCGAAGACTTACAAAGAGCTAGAGAATTAATGGATCAAAATCCCGAAGAATTAGCTGACTAAGTTATATAATAAGAATTAAAAAATTCAGATAGAGGTATCTTGTGTTGTACTTGGTAAAGTATATGGCAATATAGGTATCTCTATCTTTGTTTTCCAACTAGATGGCAAAGGGGACTCTAAAGAGGCTTTGTCAAATTCTAAGAGTAAAACACCGTTGTTATCTTTGTTGAAATCACTTTGGTTTAGTAAATCATTAGATTTCTTTATACTAGGGATTAAGTGGGTGTAGTATCCTTGAAGTTGAGTTTGAAAATAGGATTGGTCCTCTAGGGATATTAGATCAAATAAATCTTCTGGATTTAAAAAGATATCCTGCGAAATAGCAACACTACCTTTATAGGTAATTGCCTTATCTGTGGTAGAAGGATCAATAAAAAGAACCAAAACATCTTGGTGTTGTATATTATTACTGTTTGTAAAATCTACTAATTGATCATAATCCTCTATAAGTTGGTCCCTTAATTTATCAATCGAGACAGTTTTTGAGGGTAAGCTAAGATATGAGGTAGCCTTTTTATCTAAAAGACCTATAGAGTCAAAGGTATGTTCTTTGTAGTGCTGGATAAAGTAAACAGCAAAAGAATTAATGTTTTTCTCTATTTCCTTTCTAGCAATTTGGTTTGGAGAGCCTGTGAAAAAGGTAAGTATCTTTGTTTTTAAATCTAAACTGCTCTCAAAAGTGAAATCTACCAAAGTACCCAAAGAGTCTTTATCTTGGCTGAATTTCCAGCGAATATTCGATATTCCTTTGTCGTTTAAGATATCCTGTGATATACTATCGCTAGGATAGCTGTACTCAGACTGTATATAATATTTACCTAATTTGTCAATCGATAATAAATAGGTGCCATTATCTTGTTTTTGGGTATTAATCCAATGCGACCAATTATTCAAATCCTTTACATAGTTGTATACAGTACTTTTTGGTACATCTACCTTGAATTGCTTTTCTACTTTAAAATCAGGATTCTGAGTTAAAATAAAAACAACCAAAGAGATAGCACTCAACAGAAGTAACAGTAAAAAGTATTGAAGGATCTTCATAACAACTACATAAATTAAAGTATTATTTTAAAAGGTTTTTTAAAATAAATAAACTACCTATAAAAGCCAAAAATCCCAATAAGACCCATATTCTGTTTTTGTAATAAACACGATGAAGCTTTAAGTCTTTTCTGTAAACAACAATAAGCACTATTACAAAGCTAATAATGAAGAAAATAGCAAACTTAGTCTGTCCGGGTGTAAACATATTTTTTTGAATTTTAGCAAAAGTAAGTAAAACCTTTAATATTGTTATATAAAAAACGGCAGAAATGTTCTGCCGTTTGATTTTGTTCGATATTTATAGGGTATTTTAGATAGTTTCAGTCCATCCAAAAGTATCTTCAATATTTTTTTGTTGAATACCTTGTAAGATTCCTTTTAATTTTAATGCAAAAGAATCTTCTTGTTTTTGCTCTGGTAAAGCATAGTATTTGTCTTGGTAAGCAAATCCTTCAATTTGTCCAATAGTTACAGCTGTTCCTGATCCGAAGATTTCAATTAATTCTCCTTTTGCGTGAGCATCAAGTAAGTCTTGTACTACAATAGAAGTAACTTCAACATTGATGCCTTGCGACTTAGCAATATCAATTAAACTTTTTCTTGTTACACCATCTAAAATTCTCTCACTTGTAGGAGCAGTGTATAAAGTATCTTTAATACGGAAGAAAAGGTTCATTGTACCTGCTTCTTCTAATTTTGTGTGTGTAGCATCATCTGTCCAAATTACTTGTTGGTATCCAGCTTCTTGTGCTAATTTAGTAGGGTAGAATTGTCCAGCGTAGTTTCCAGAACATTTAGTAGATCCAACTCCTCCGTTAGCAGCACGGCTGTAAAATTCTGCAATTTGAACTTTTACTTTTCCAGCATAGTATGTACGAACTGGGGAAAGAATAATACAGAACATAAATTCTGAAGATGGCCCAGCAACAACTCCAGCATGAGTACCCACCATAAATGGACGGATGTAAAGAGCATTTCCTTCTCCTTTTTGTACCCAATCTTGATCCAATTGTAGTAATGATTTTAATCCATCTACAAAACGAGTCTCATCAATATGTGGCATAGCTAGACGCTCAGCTGATTTATTGAAACGTTTCCAGTTTTCTCTTGGACGGAATAACCAAACTTTATCTTCTTGGTCTTTATAGGCTTTCATTCCTTCGAATATTGCTTGTCCGTAGTGGAAAACATTAATAGAAGGCTCAAAAGACATTGGTCCGTAAGGTTTGATTTCTACCTGTCCCCATTTACCATCTTTGTAGTGGCAAACTAGCATATGGTCTGTGAATTGAGATCCAAAAGAAACATTAGCAAAGTCAACATTATTAATTTTCGATGTCTCTGCTTTTTGGATAGAGAAGTCTTTGGCTGTTATTGTACTCATTATATAGTATTTTTTAATTTTAGTTTGTCTGTTCAGCTTGCAATGTATCAAATAAATGTACGTATTGCAAATTTATCAAAAAAAGGTACTCTTGTGTATATGTTTTTATATAATATTTAATAGGTGGCAACTTTTAAAGTTAAATGTAAATTATATCACGCCTTAGAGTGGTTTTTTATAATTGTGGTTTTACTTGAATTAATGCCTAAAAATAGTGTCTTTTATGTTAGTTAAAAAGCAGGATAAAATTACTGATTTCTTGAGAAATAAAAAAGGGATGAAAAAAATATTATGTTAAAAAAACACTTCCTCTAGTGAGTTTAAACTATTTGATTTGTAGTGTTTTATGTATTTTTATAATATGGGTTGTCCTTAGGAATCCGTAAGGATAATCGTTTGCTAATGCTTTGTGATAAACAAATTAGAAATCACTTCTAGGATTAAATTTGTATTTTTGAGCCTAGCTTAGCCTTCTAATAATATCGCAAGATATTGGGAAAATAAAATTCGGTGGGCTAAAACAAAGAAATACATCTAAATACAATGAAAAGAAAAGTGATTATCACTCAAGATGGCTCCTCTAGTATTACTATGGAGGATTGGGGAGAATCTTATCATTCTGTACATGGAGCTGTGCAAGAAGCTAAGCATGTATACTTAGATAATGGACTGGCTCACTTTAAAGATGCCTGTAGTATTGATATACTTGAAATGGGATTAGGTACTGGGTTAAATGCATTTTTAACCTACTTACAAGCAAAAAAGTGGAACTTAAAGGTTAATTATTCAGCCATTGAAGGTTTTCCAATTAGCTTGCAAGAAAGAGCATTACTTAATTATGAGCAGTTCAGTGATCAAAAGCAGGATAAATCCGTGTTTGATCTCTTGCATAGTAGCCCTTGGAATGCCACTACTTTGTTAAGCGAGGCGTTTACATTAACTAAATGGCATAATACTTTTGAGCAGCAGCAGATAGGGACACAAAAGTATGATTTAATTTATTTTGATGTTTTTGGGTATCCCTACCAACCCGAGCTTTGGAGTCAGCAGATTTTTGATAAAATGTACCAAGGTCTAAAGCCAAATGGAATATTAACTACCTATGCCTGTCGGGGAGTTATAAAAAGAACGATGCAAACCGCTGGATTTAAAGTAACTAAGGTTCCTGGGCCTCCAGGTAAAAGAGAAATGATTGTGGCTTTTAAATAGATTTTACTTCAGTAGGTACTAATATTGAAAGAACCTAAGTGCGAGGAGATAGTATGATGGTTAATACACATTTTTAAAAGAATTTAAAAATGTGCAGCAATCCTGTTGTAAGTAACGATTAATCTTTAAGGGAAAATATGCATTTGACTGTGCTTTAGTGCAATATAGTTTTTATCTTAACGTTAAAATAGTGCTTTAAAGCATGTGGGTTAATTCAAAATATCGCTGTATATAATAATAAGTGGGGTTAATAGGTAATTCATTATAGAACCCTTTATGCTGGTTGGATAAGGAAAAGTCAAAAATATAAACGATATTTGAACTCTTGTTTTGCGAACTTTTATAAGAGTTTGAGAAATAATTTTGTTAGAAACACTCTTAAATAATATATAAGCGTATGTGTAGAAAATTTGGTTTTATAGTAGTTGCAATGGTAGGTGTTTTTTTATTTGCAAGTTGTAAAAAAAAGCACAATAAACAAGAACACAGTGTACAACTTACCATAGAGGAGCAGTATAATGCAGCCTTAGATAGTTTACCCTTAGAAGAGGTGGAAGAGTTGGAAGATATCTTTACACTGTTCATCGCTAGTGAATTAGTAGATTGTGTAGGGGTTGCACCTCAGAAATGCATGCAGGTAAAACAAAGTTTAGATGCGCCATGGGAATTAATGTATTCCCAAATTGAAGGGTTCGAGTATCAACCTGGATATGAATATAAATTAGAAGTTCGCTCCGAAGTGGTAGAAAATCCACCTATGGATAGCTCAGGGGTACGAGTTATCTTGGTCAAAGAAATTTCTAAAGAGAAAAAGTAAGTCTAGAACCAGCTCCTTATAAGCTAAAGTAAAGTATCTAGGTATTAATTATATACAAAGCCGTTTGACATATTGTCAGACGGCTTTTAGTTTTTTATAGATAATCTATTGAGATTGAAATAGTTTTCTATAACAGACAAGAATCTCTAAGGTAAGTCTTTAAGATCAAAAAAGTTAACATGGTAGTAATCTTATAGAATCTTTAAATACCCTTAGTATATATAAAAGAAAATAACACAAGTCAGTACTGAGTTTTAAGAATTAGACACTATATCTCTAGGGTGGTGCATTATAATCTTAGAGTGATTTGTTTGTATTACTGTGTAACTTGATCGATTAAATAAAAGATAGATTTAAAGTTTTCTTTGGTGTGATTCGACAATCCAATTTCGCAGGTTCTACTAGTGGAGTAACATCCTTGGGTATTGCTGCTGATTTGTTTTTTAATATCCTTGGTACCAAAGGCATTTAACTCTGGATAAAAGAAGCCTTTGTCTCCAGCGAATCCGCAGCAATTGGCCTGGAGTACATTTACCTTAGAGCTACATAGATTAGCAAGCTCAAGTAATTTGTCTTGTAAATTATCTTTTTTTACCGAACAAACCGCGAAAATATCTATTTGCTCCTTGGATTGCTTCACAGGTAAGATAGGCATGACCTTTTCTAGCATAAAAGTAATGGGGTCATATAGTTTTAATGATTGATCTAGGTTAACTCCATGAAAATGGTGGTAACATGGGCTCATATCAAATATAATGGGTATTTCTCCAAAGTTAGATGTAATGTTTAAAGCATCTTGCAAGTCTTTTTCAAATTCTTTGGCCTGTTGGGTGTATCCTTTACTTGCAAAAGGCATGGAGCAACAAAGAGAATTAATGTTTTTTGGGTATATAACTTGAAAACCAGCTTTTTCTAAGATATTTAACGTGGTTTGGACTAAATCTTTGTCCTTTGAAGGATAATCATTGGATTTGCCCATTGTTCTATTAATGCATGAAGCGAAATAGACCACCTTAGGCTTATCTTTGTTTAAAGCACTAGGTTTTGAGTTATTTAATTTAGTCTTACAGGCCCCTGGCATAGCTGGGTTCCACTGTGGTAGAGTGTTTCTAGATAACCCTCTTGCTGCTCTTGAAAGTACAGATAAGTTATTATCACCTATTGTGTTTTGTATAACTTTTAGAGTGCTTAAAGCTAAGCGACCAATTTTTGTTAATTGAGCTAGGTTGATAGGGGTGGATTTTGTTTTATGGGATTGTTTTAACGCCACACCTTTGGCTCTTTGTGATTTAACATACTCTCCAGTATCAATAGATACTGGACAAGATAGGGCGCAAAGTCCATCCGTGGCGCAGGTTTGATCCACAAAGTAATCCTTGTATTTTAATAGATTTTGTAATACTAAAGGATCGCTATTTGTGTTCTTTAGTCGTTGTATTTCTCTAGCTACTACAATTCTTTGTCTAGGGGATAAGCTTAAGTTATGTGACACGCAATTTGATTCACAAAAACCACATTCTATACAAGAGTCAATAATTGGATTGGTCTGTTGACAGGGTTTTAGATTTTCTAGGTGTACCTTTGGATTGGCATTAACTATTACTCCTGGATTTAGAAGGTTTTTTGGATCAAATATTTTTTTAATAGCCAGGATGATCTCATAGGCTTTTTCACCCCATTGTTTTTCAACAAAGGGTGCCATATTTCTTCCAGTACCATGTTCAGCTTTTAAAGTACCTTTAAAGCGGTCAATTACAATATCTACCAAGCCTTGCATTAGGTTTTGGTATCTTTTAACTTGTAGTTCACTCGAGAAATCTTGAGAGAACACTAGGTGTAAATTACCTTGAAGGGCATGACCAAATAAAACAGCATCATGATATTTATGATCTTTGAAGAGTTTTTGTAGTGCTAAGGCTCCTTGGGCTAAGTCCTCTACTTTAAAGGCTACATCTTCAATTATACATGTGCTACCTGCCTTTCGAAGAGCTCCTACACTAGGCAAGAGACCTTTTCGTGCTTTCCAATAAAAAGCATACAAAGCCGGGTTGCTTGTAAAGGTTATTGGCTCAAGGGTTTGTGTGTTTTTCATGCCTTGCTGAATTACTTGTTCATTTTGATGTAATTCCTGTTGACTATTTGCTTGGGTCTCTATTAATAGTACGCATGTTTGTTGTGGTAAATCTTTAAAATAAGCAGGAGCTAAAGGCTCGTTCTCAATGGAGGTAATGCTATTGCGATCCATGAGTTCTACTGCCGAAACAGGAGTGTCTTTTAGAGTATTTACCGCCAAGGCTGCCTGTTCAATGTCTTTAAAGAACACTAATGCGCAGGATTTAAAAGCATAGTTAATTACAGTATGATAAGTAATATCACTAATAAAGGCCAAAGTTCCCTCGGATCCAATAATAAGATGCGATATAATATCGATCGGATCGCTATAGTCAATAAAGGCATTTAAGCTATATCCTATAGTGTTCTTGATTTTAAAATTATCTATAATGGTTTGCTTTAATACCTGATCGCTTTGAATTTGATTTCTAAGAGTAATAATTTGATTTATTAAATCGTGTTTTTTTTCAATAAAACTCTCTTTACTCTGCGGGTCACTAGTATCTAAAATAGTACCGTCTTGTAGTACAATACGAATCTCGGCTAAAGTGTTATAGGTATTGAAATTGGTGCCACAACACATACCACTAGCATTATTGGCAGCAATTCCTCCTATCATGGCAGCATTTAAAGAAGCCGGGTCAGGCCCAATCTTGCGTCCCAATGCCTTTAATACTTGATTGGCTTTAGCTCCAGTAATCCCTGGTTGAAGTTTTATTTGTAGTCCATCTTTTAAAATCTGGTAATTCTGCCAATCTTTTGTAGCCACAACTAAGATAGAGTCCGTTACGCCTTGTCCCGATAAACTTGTCCCGGCCGCACGAAAACAGACTCCTAAGTTCAGATTATCAGCTAAAAGTAAGCAGCTCCTTACCTGGGTGTCGTTTTTTACAAAAACTACTACTTTAGGGACAAGACGATAAAAACTAGCATCGTTACCATAGGCAAGTAACTGTAAAGGATTTGTGATGATTTGTTCTTTGGGTAATTCTAAAGATAAACTGCGGACAAACTCTTGATATGGATCCTGTGACATAACATCAGATTTTAAAGGCAATTTACTAAAGAATTGTTGCAAATACTAAGAGAATGTATTGTTTTTGTTTAATTAGAATATCTTTTTTGAAGCTTTTTTTATCCTAGTAGTGTATAGGTAAGTAAGGGGATATTATAATTTTTTAATATCAGATAATGCCCTATCAATACTAAGGGTAAATTATTACATTTGCAGTTCTAAGAATTAACACACAACAACTAATTACACAACAACATGTATAAAAGCTTCATTCGTCCGATACTTTTTAAATTTGATCCAGAAAGCGTACACCATTTTACTTTTAATAGTTTAAAAATATTGAATAAAATTCCGGGTGTATCTGCTTTAATTAGAGCTAATTGTCAAATAAATGATCCAAGATTAGAAACCGAGGTTTTCGGATTAAAGTTTAAAAATCCAGTAGGACTTGCTGCAGGACTTGATAAAGATGCTAAATTATTCAGTGAATTAGAAAACTTTGGATTTGGATTTATTGAAATAGGTACATTGACTCCAAAGGGGCAGCCAGGTAATGAGCTTCCAAGACTTTTCCGCCTTAAGCAAGACCAAGGTTTAATTAATCGAATGGGATTCAACAATGGTGGAGTAGAGCAAGCCGTAGAAAGGCTTCGCAAGAACAAAGGAACTTTGATCGGTGGAAATATCGGTAAGAATAAACTAACCGATAATGCCGATGCTATTTTAGACTATAATTATTGTTTCGATGCCTTATTTGACTATGTTGATTATTTTGTTGTCAATGTGAGTTCGCCTAATACTCCAAACTTAAGAGCCTTACAAGACAAAGAACCCTTAATGGCTCTTTTAAATGCATTACAAGAAAAAAATAATGCTAAGGCAAAGCCCAAGCCAATTTTACTTAAAATTGCTCCAGATTTAACCGATGATCAGTTAATGGATATTATAGAAATTGTAACCCAAACTAAGATTGCTGGTGTTATTGCTACAAATACAACTATAGCCAGAGAGAATTTAAAGGACCCCAACCAAAGCCAAATGGGTGGGTTAAGTGGTAAGCCTTTGAGTCAAAGAAGTACAGAGGTGATCCGTTTTCTATCTCAAAAAAGTAATAAAGCTTTTCCTATCATCGGAGTAGGAGGTATTGATTCAGCTCAAGATGCAATGGATAAATTGGAAGCAGGCGCTAGTCTAATACAACTCTATACAGGATTTATTTATCAAGGTCCGGCTTTAATTAAACAAATTAATCAACGAATTTTACAGGATAAAAAATAATCTATGCCAGATCATATTATCTACGGCTTCTTAATAACTAGTGTTTTACTAGCCATTAGTCCCGGACCAGATGTATTGTTTGTAATTTCTCAAACCGTAACCCATGGTCGTAAAGCTGGTTATGCTATTGTTGGAGGATTATTATGTGGACTTGTTATTCACCTTAGTCTTTTTGCTTTTGGTATATCAAATCTTATCCTTTCCTCGAGCTTAGCTTTTAATATGGTAAAGTTTTTAGGAGGAGCATATCTAATATGGCTTTGCATGGTTATCTGGAAAGACAATAGCGGTATTACCATAGAAAAGGCCAATTGCGAGTCAGTTAGCGTTATAGGCTTTATGCAAAAAGGTTTTTGGATGAATGTTTTAAATCCCAAGGTAATGATGTTCTTTTTGGGATTGTTTCCTGGATTCTTGATAACAAATTCGTCTTACTCTATCCAAGAACAAGTATTTGTTCTTGGTGGTATATTTCTATTACAAGCCTTAGTTGTCTTTGGAGGTATTACTACATTGGCAGGGTATTTTGCAAATTTTATAACCAGTAGTACCTTATTTTCCAATATTATAAAATGGGTACAAGTAGTACTTTTTGGGACTCTTGGATTATTTCTTTGGTTTAGCATATTCTAAGGATACTAACTAATTTTTTTTAGTCTTCAGCTTTAAAAGAGTCTTTTTTGCAATAGTAGTAACTAGCCATAAAAATAAAAGCTTTGTATTGGTTAATTCTAAAGAATTCTTTTATATTTGAAAGTATGCAAGCAACCGTTAAAATTATCGAATGTCCCCGCGATGCTATGCAGGGCATAAAGATGTTTATTCCAACATCTGCTAAAATTCAATACATCCAGTCATTGCTTAGGGTTGGGTTTGATAGTATTGATTTTGGTAGTTTTGTCTCACCTAAAGCTATTCCTCAAATGCAAGATACTCAGGAAGTTTTACAGGGCTTAGATCTTAGTAGAACGCAGAGTAAATTATTGGCTATTATTGCCAATACCAGAGGAGCTCAAAGTGCTGCTGTTAATAAAGAAATAGAATATTTAGGCTTTCCTTTTTCTATTTCGGAGAACTTTCAGATGAGAAATACCCATAAGACAATAGCAGATTCTTTGGTTACTTTACAGGAGATTTTAAATATTGCTGCTAAATACCAAAAGAAAGTAGTGGTGTATTTGTCCATGGGCTTTGGAAATCCTTATGGAGATCCTTGGAGTGTAGAGATTGTTGCTCAGTGGACACAACGCTTGTCTGAAATGGGGGTTTCAATTGTTTCATTGTCCGATACCGTTGGCTCTTCCACGCCAGAGGTAATCGATTACTTATTTTCTGAATTAATACCCGCTTATCCAAATATTGAATTTGGAGCACATTTACACACTACTAAAGATACTTGGTTTGAGAAGGTAGACGCTGCTTATAAGGCGGGCTGTGTACGCTTTGACGGTGCTATTAAAGGCTATGGTGGTTGTCCTATGGCTAAAGACGAGTTGACAGGAAATATGCCAACTGAAAAGCTTTTGAGTTATTTTACAGCAAATAAAGTAGTTACAAATTTAAATGCAATGTCTTTCGAGAGTTCTTATAACGAAGCGTTAAAAATATTTAATTTTTATCATTAGCCTTTTTTAAGTCATATAAAAAAACTAAATTTGTGTGCAATTCAACTACAATTGCACATGAAAGCACATACGGGAAAAATCATCGGTCAAGGATTAACTTACGATGACGTTCTATTAGTTCCAAACTATTCGGAAGTACTGCCAAGAGAGGTAAGTTTAAAAACAAAATTTTCAAGAAACATTACGTTAAATGTTCCAATTGTATCTGCAGCGATGGATACAGTTACGGAAAGTGATATGGCTATTGCTATGGCTAGAGAAGGTGGTATCGGTGTGATTCACAAGAACATGACCACAGAGGAGCAAGCCAAAGAGGTGCGTAAAGTGAAAAGAGCAGAGTCTGGAATGATTATGGATCCTGTTACTCTACCTTTAACTGCAACGGTTGGTGATGCTAAAAATGCAATGACAGAAAATAACATTGGAGGAATTCCAATTGTGGATGACAAAGGAATTTTAAAAGGTATTATCACTAATAGAGATATGCGTTTTGAAAAAGAATTTTCAAGACCTATTACACAAGTGATGACTAAGGAAAACTTAGTAACTGCTAAAAAAGGAACTACCTTACCGGAAGCTGAAGAGATTTTAAAAGAAAATAAGATTGAAAAATTACCTGTAGTAGATACAGATAATACTTTAGTAGGCTTAATTACCTTCCGCGATATTACAAAACTTACTTTAAAACCTAACGCCAATAAAGATAAATATGGTCGATTAAGAGTTGCTGCTGCTTTAGGAGTAACTGCTGATGCTGTGGATAGAGCCAGCGCTTTAGTGCAAGCAGGTGTTGACGCCTTAATTATCGATACAGCACATGGTCACTCTCAAGGAGTGATTGGTGTTTTAAAGCAAGTCAAAGCTGCTTTCCCTGAAATTGATGTGGTTGTTGGTAATATTGCTACTCCAGAGGCTGCATTATTCTTAGTAGAAAATGGAGCAGATGCAGTCAAAGTTGGTATTGGACCAGGGTCTATTTGTACTACAAGAGTAGTGGCAGGAGTAGGGTTTCCTCAATTCTCTGCTGTTATGGAAGTGGCAGCTGCCTTAAAAGGAACTGGAGTTCCTGTAATTGGTGATGGTGGACTTCGTTATACTGGAGATATTCCTAAAGCTATTGGAGCAGGAGCAGACTGCGTTATGCTTGGATCTATGTTAGCAGGTACTAAAGAATCACCAGGAGAAACAATCATTTTCGAAGGAAGAAAGTTCAAAGCTTATCGTGGTATGGGATCTGTTGCTGCGATGAAGCAAGGATCTAAAGATCGTTATTTTCAAGATGTAGAAGATGATGTAAAGAAACTTGTTCCAGAGGGAATCGAAGGAAGAGTAGCCTATAAAGGTGAGTTAAACGAAAGTATGTTACAATTCATCGGAGGACTTAGAGCTGGTATGGGATACTGTGGTGCCAAAGATATTCCTACTTTACAAGAAGTAGCTCGTTTTGTTCAATTAACTGCTTCAGGTATTGGAGAGAGTCATCCTCACAATATTACCATTACTAAATCAGCACCTAACTATTCTAGATAATATAAGGTACAATATATAGTTGTTGTAAAACAATAGTATACTAAAATTATAAAATCCCCTTTGTGAACATGGTTCGCAAAGGGGATTTTTCATTGCTTGTATATTTTAAGTGAATTACACCACCTTAGGGTGTAATTTGATTTGCAAAATAACATTGCTACTCTATTGAGCTTTTAATTCACCGGGTTGGTCACTGTTAAAAAGTCTCTTTATTTTTATCGAGAAAGCCACAAATATTAATGTCATAATAGGACTTATAATATTGAAGAAGGCATAGGGAAGATAGGCTAGGGTTTCTACCCCTAGACCCCCTGCATTATAGGCTCCACAAGTAGTCCAGGGAATTAATACTGAGCTAAGTGTTCCTCCATCTTCTAGGGTTCTACTAAGATTTTCTGGAGCTAAACCTCTTTTGCGATATTCTTTGGCAAACATTTTTCCAGGAATAACAATAGATAAATATTGTTCTGAGGCTGTAATATTTACAGCTATACAACTAGCTACTGTACTTGCAACGAGTCCAAAGGTGTTTTTAGCAAACACAAGAAGAGATTTAGTTACTTTTTTTAATGCTCCGATGGACTCCATAACTCCACCAAAAAACATAGCACAAAGGATTAACCATACCGTATTAAGCATACTTTTCATACCACCAGCTTCAAAAAGACTGTTTAAACTTTGCATGGGAGATATAATGGCAGTATCACTTGTGATGGCGTTCATGATTCCTTTATAGGCTGTGATAAAGTCAAGTGTATTACCTCCAGCAACTTTAGCTAGAATATTAGGTTGAAAGATTAGAGCAAAGATTGCACCCAACAGAGTACCAAAGAGTAGAGCCATAATAGGTTTTACTTTCATTAAAATGCAAAAAATAACCATTACCGGTACTAAAAAAAGCCAGCCCGAGATAGTAAAGGTTTGATCTATTGCATGAAGAGTTTCACTAATATCAATGCTTGTAGGTGTTTGGATATTAAAGGATAATATGGTAAATGCAATTAGTGTGACTATGTAGGTTGGTACTGTGGTGTAAAGCATATATCTAATATGAGAGAATAGATCTGTGCCAGAAACTGCAGCAGCTAGGTTTGTAGTGTCTGACAATGGAGAGAGTTTATCTCCAAAGTAGGCTCCAGATATAATAGCTCCCGCGCTTATCGCAGGGTTAATACCCATTGTATTTCCAATACCAATTAAAGCAATACCAACGGTGGCTCAAGTGGTCCAAGAACTTCCGGTAGAAACGGAAATAATAGAACAAATAATTACGCACGAGGGCAGAAATATCACAGGGTTTAATATCTGAAGGCCATAGTATATTATTGTTGGAATTACTCCTGAGAGTAACCATGTACCAGATAAGCTACCAACTAAAAGTAGTATAAAAATAGCTCCTGAGGTGTCTTTTATGTTCTTTGCAACTTTATTGAGCATCTTGTCATAGGGAATTCTATTATAGAGTCCAATGAAGATTGCTACTAGACCTGCTAAAAGTAGGATGAATTGGTTACTACACCAATGGAATCCGCATTGTAAACAAAGACGTTGAAGCCTAATAATGCGATTAAAAATACCATTGGGGTTAACGCTTGTAAAAGAGTTATCTTCTTTGTGTTTGAGATTGCCATTAGTCAAAATAAAAATTATTCATAGAGGCGAAAATTACGTTTTATTTGGCTGAAAAGTGTATTTTGTATGATAAAATATGCACAATATTTTAGCAGTACTTTTTAAATATTCTTTGTATAAAGGAGGTATTGTTGGTTTATATGTGTAAAAATATAGGGTAAAGGTAAGAAAAAAGAGCTGAATTAATTCAGCTCTTTCTCTTTTACTATATAGGAAGTTATATTGTAGCTTGTGGGTCTCTTGGGGGACCAATTTTCTTATACATTATAACTACTTCTGTTTCTTTGTTATTAATTATAATCTTTGTGGCAATCTCCAGGTAGTTGTTAGATATTTGTAGTATATATCTTTCGTATTTAAAAGCAGGGAAACTAATTACATCTAAACTATATATACCATTGTAAGTTTTCTCTTCCATAGTTTTACTTTGATACTGAATAAGCTCTGCGCTGTTTTGGGTATCTAAGTATATTTCTAGAATTTCTGGCTTGTAGTACTCTTCTAAATCAAGATAAGGATGAGTTACTTTTCTATTGTCTTTCATGTAGGAAATGTCGGTTGCTTCCCATTTTCCAAAGGCTGATGCCGTTTCTCCTCCTTCATTACTGCTATCACTACAGTTGATTAATAATAAAGAGCTTACTAAGAGTAAGGTTAAGGATAATAATTTTTTCATTTTTAGTTTTAATTTTGGTAGGGCTAATATAGAAAAACAAATTGAAAAAATAATAAGTATTAGACTACTTTAATCAAGAGTATTTTTTAAGTAATGCAAATAGTAGAGGCTAAAATAAAAAAAGCCACTCTTTTTTAAAGAATGGCTTTTATTTGTATTTTATTACTTTAACTGACCTATTGTATTTTATTGTAAGATACAGTTATATCTAAAGTAGTTCCGAAATGGGTAAATGGATAGATTGAGAGTAAAGTAGTTTTATCTGTTAAGATATAGCTTCTTTTTATTGCTTCAAAAGTTGCTGTATTATCTTTATCAATTTCAGAAGTTACCGCAGGTATCTCTTCACCTCTACCTGTGAACTGTACTAGAGTAGCATAGTATTTATCTGTATTTGTATTATAGCTAATAGTAATAATCTCTCTTACTATACGATCTGGATTAGTTACTGGTGGCATTTCTGAAAACTTATAAGTATGCGTGCTTCCACCAAAATCATAAGATAGCTCATTTGTTTCCCACTGACCAATGAAATCATTAAGTTTGTTTTCTTGACGATAAACACTATCATCACTACTTGAACAACTAGTTACCCCTACAAAAAGAGTTAGAATTAAACTCCAAGTTAAAAATTTTCTCATATTATTGATAATTATTATTTTGTTTTAAAATATTTATTAGAATCCGATAACGCTTTGGTTATAGATTTGATCTTTTTGTTTAGGAGTTAGATCTTTTTTATAGTCAAAAAGAGCTGCTTCCCAGTCACCATAACCACTATTAGGGAAAACGATGAATTTCTTACCGAAAAGTTCTTGGTTGGAAATTACGTTCTCTAAACGTTGGCTTTGTGTTTTTTTGTCAAATGCTGCTGAGAAATCAGATAAGTTATCTCCTAATAGAAGCACGATTTCGTGGGTTTTACTTAAATTCTCACGACGAGTTTCTTTACTTGATTCGCTTGTTCTTACCACTACATGGGAATCATCTGCATAAGGGTAGTCGAATTTTTTAAGATTCTCAATAGTTCCTTGCTTGTCATTAACACCTCTATTGGTG
Organism: uncultured Flavobacterium sp.; assembly: GCA_947632215.1. Taxonomy (GTDB): domain Bacteria; phylum Bacteroidota; class Bacteroidia; order Flavobacteriales; family Flavobacteriaceae; genus Flavobacterium. The sequence goes on from CANROJ010000004.1 coordinate 51,306, forward strand.
ATATAAAAAATTTCTACATTTTTTGAAGCAGCATATTGAAAGAATTCAACACTACCTAAAACTGGTTTAGCATCGGCTCTTGTAGTCCACTGGGTCCAAGAAGCATCCGAGAAAGATTTTCCTTCTCTTGCCATTTGTACGGCATAAGGAGAGTTATCTAAAAAGGTTTCATCTACGTCAGTTACAATAGCTAAAGGCTTTTGATGTTCTTGTTGTAAAATATTATCTAATTGTAATTTAGCAATGTTGAAGGCCTGAGCACAAAGAGCTTGGTATTCTGCAGCATTTTGTTGGAATACGGCCGCATATAGTTTTCCTTGAAGTTCAATATTGTTAAGCTCTTGTTTATTTTGTACGTGGGCTGTAGAAGTAACAGACACACAAGAAGAAAAAGAAGCTAAGGCAATACTTGCAATAAAAAAAGATCTTTTTAACATAATTACATGTGATTTTTTTGATTGTGCAAAAGTACGTATTTAATTCTAATATTAGGTAATTAATTTAAGTTAAAACAATGGGAAGTAGTTCAGTAGGCTTTAAAAAATTACCCCAACGAAGTTTTACTCAAGTTGGGGTATTTTTTGTTTTATTTAAGTTCTGCAGCTATCTCATCAAATAGATCATCTACTGACCAGTATCTCTCACCAGTGTCATAGTTAAATGTTAAAACAGTTGAACCTTCTGGAATCTGCGGTAATAATTGTTGTATTGCCGCTAGAGAAGTACCTGTAGAAATACCTGCTAAGATACCCTCTTTACTTGCAATATCATTTGTAAAGGCATAAGCCTCTTTTTTATCAATGGTAATTACCCCATCAAAGATAGATGTGTTTAATATTTTTGGTACAAACCCTGCTCCAATACCCTGTAATGGGTGAGGTCCAGGTTTTCCTCCACTTAGCACAGGAGAACCAACTGGCTCTACGGCATATACCTTTAAATCTGGAAAAGACTTTTTAAGAACTTCAGCCACTCCTGTGATATGACCTCCTGTTCCGACTCCTGTGATAAGGTAATCGATGCCTTCAGGGAAGTCTTTTAAAATTTCTTGAGCAGTAGTTTCGCGGTGAACCTTTGGATTGGCTTCGTTGTTAAACTGTTGAGGAACCCATGAGTTTGGAGTTTCTTGGCTGAGCTCTACAGCTCTTGCAACCGATCCTGCTGTTCCTAACTCTTTTGGAGTTAGTACAAATTTAGCTCCATAAGCCGCCATTAATTTTCTTCTCTCAATACTCATGCTCTCTGGCATAACTAGGGTTAATTTATATCCTAATACTGCACAAGCCATTGCTAAACCAACACCAGTGTTACCAGAGGTAGGCTCTATTATGGTTGTGTCTTTATTGATAAGTCCATTTTTTTGGGCTTCGACAAGCATAGCCATAGCAATACGATCTTTCAAGCTTCCTCCTGGATTTTGTTTCTCTAGTTTGATCCAAACATTAATGTTTTCAGGGAAAAGTTTGTTTATTTTTACATGTGGTGTATTCCCAATGGCTTGTAAAATGTTGTCTAATTTCATAATTTGTATTGTTTTTTTAGGATGATTTAAATAATAAAGTTTATTGGTTTTTGCACACTTTGCTGGTCTTTGGAGTATGTTTTACTCTTAGAATATATAATAGAGTGTGGTTCTGTACTTTTTGTAAGCCAAACATTACCCCCTATAATACTATGATGGCCAATAATGGTGTCACCTCCTAAAATAGTAGCTCCGGAGTAAATAATTACGTTATCTTGAATCACAGGGTGTCTTGAGGTGTTTGCTTTGTCTTTAGATACAGAAATGGCACCAAGGGTTACTCCTTGATATATTTTAACATTATTTCCTATTACGCAGGTTTCTCCAATTACAATACCTGTTCCATGGTCGATACAAAAGTGATTACCTATACGAGCTGAAGGATGTATGTCAATGCCTGTTTTACCATGAGCATATTCTGTCCAGATTCTAGGAAGTAAGCTAACGCCTTGTTTTTGCAATTGATGAGCAAACCTATAGATAGCTATGGCATAAAATCCTGGATAGGCAATATAGACTTCTTGCTGACAAGTTGCAGCAGGATCGTTTTGTAAAATGGCCTCTGCATCGGTCTGCAAAGTGAAGTAAATCTCTGGCAAAGCATCAAAGAAACCCTTAGCTATTGCCCTAGATTCTGGACCATCTTGATTTATATTGAAAACAATAGAGGTTAACTCATTTTTTAACCCTTGTATGCGGATGCTAATAGCCTCATGACACAGATACTTTCTATCTTCTAATTGAAAAAGAAAATGAAAAAGATTATCGGTGTATTTTTCTATTCGTTTTTTATCTAAAAAGGCTTGAGAACTTTCATTCTTATGAAGTAACTCTTGAATAAACTTTGCTTGCATGATTTTAAAATCTGGAAAAACTAAAAATACTACTGTAATAATGTTTTTCTATGGGTGTTTTTTAAAAGTTTTAGCACTGTGGCTTCTCACTGTATAAGTAAATGTACTAAAATATCATTATAAACTTATTATTTTAACTAAAAATAACAATGCTTTATTTGTGTTAATCTTATTAGAAAGTTGTTAATTGATTGTTATTCAATCAATTGCTTTCGGGTGACCTGTTTTGGATAACAATTGTTAAAATGAATGAACCCCATTTTATTGCATAGTTAAATATAGTACATTTGCTACAGAATTACGAAGGCAAAGTGATTCACAAGCTTGTGTTTGTTCTAGTTATTTATATTCTAAAAATAGATTAAATTTTAAATTTCTTTTTAAAGGTTGGCTACTTTGTAAGAAATTTGGTTTGTTGTTTTGTTGTTCTATTTTTAGAAGTATAATACAGATCAATATAATACGCTATAAAAAGGTCACCCTTTGTTTACAAAGGGTGACCTTTTATTTTTTAGTATATAACTCTAGTGTTGATTAACTCACTAGCATTGTTTTAAGGTTTAAGCGGTAAGCGTCCATTAAATCACTTTTAGAAACATAACCATCGTAAAGGCCTTGTTTTTCAACTAAGATAAAAGGAACCTTTTCCTTATCAAAACACTCCATGAAGGTTTTGGCCGAGTCTGTATCTTGTAAGTAGATTGCAGGGCTAACTATCTCACTTAGTAAAATGTCTTTATCTAGGTTATTGCTAAATAATATTGGTCTTGCTTTGTTTAAAAACACTACACCAGTAAGCTTTTGATCCTGATCTACCACTGGAATGAATGGATGTATTGTTGAGCCAAGAGCATCTAATATTTCTTGAGAGCTAGCATCATTCTTAAGTACTTTTGCATCGTTTTTAATGTAATCCTCTACATCGATGGTTGCCAAAATATTACTATCCTGGTCACTGGTAAATACTTGACCGGTCGGTATTAATTCTTTTACATCCATGGAGTATTTTTCCAGTTTTTTAGAAATTGCATAACAAAGAGCTACCACGATTAATAAAGGAGGTAAAAGTGCATAACCATTGGTTACCTCTACGATTAAGAATATGGCCGTTAAAGGGGAGTGGAATAGCCCACAAATCAAACCAGCCATACCTACCACAGCTAAGTTGTGTACTGGAGCATGAGTAAAGCCAATTAAAGTAAGTATTTTACCAAAGGCAAAACCTATATAGGATCCAGAAAATAATGCTGGAGCAAAATCTCCTCCATTTCCACCACTACCAAGGGTTAATCCAACTGCTATTGTTTTTACAAATCCAGCCGCTAGTACAAAGGCAATTAATACCCAGTGGCTAGTGTCGAATCTTTCAAAAATAGTTTTGTGTAAAATTCGCTCTGGATTATCTCCAATTAAAAGACGAATACTATCGTAACCTTCCCCAAATAAAGAAGGGAAAATTAAGATCATAAGTCCAAGTAAAGTGGCTCCTAAAAGAGCTTTTTTATAAGGATGACCAACATAAGAATTTAATTTACCAACGGTTGCTCTATACATTCTAGCGTGATATACACTAAATAACCCAACGACAATTCCAAGAGCTATATAGTAAGGTAAATCGCTAGGAGTGAAGATTAACTGGTCTTTTACCGATAAGAGTAAACTTTCTTTTTTAATAGAATTAGCCACTAAAGTTCCAGTAACACTGCTTATCAAAATAGGTATAAATGATGCAGTAGAAACTTCAAGTAAAATGATTTCAACGGCGTAGAATATTCCGCCAATAGGGGCGTTGTACATCGCTCCAATACCGGCTGCAACCCCGCTGGCAAGTAGTAAAACGCGTTCCTTGTAAGTCAGTAGATAGTTCTGGGCGTAATTCGATCCAAAGGCTGCTCCTGTTATAGCTGTTGGAGATTCTAATCCTAGAGATCCCCCTAGTCCAACGGTTAATGAACTGGTAATAATTTGAGCGTACATTTGTTTTTTTGGAATAATCCCGGCTCTTTTAGCAATGGAAATCATAATTTCTGTTGTTCCTTTGACTAAATTTCCACTTAAGAATTTTCTTACTACAAAAACAGTCAGTACAATACCTATAATGGGTAGAATACTAAAACTTATCGGAATATTTGATATACCATCTATACTTGTTGCAAATTGCAGTATCGCTCTGGCAAATGTCTTTAGAATTATTACGGCAACTCCAGCCGATGCACCTACTAAAATACAGGATATATATAAAAATTGTCTATCGGAAGTTATAGATTTTACAAAGAATAATATTCCTTCGGCATAGCTAAAGATCTCAACAATACCTTTGCCAATGCGTTGAAATACCTTTGTAAAGAAAAGCCCCATATTGTGAAAAATCCTATGAAAAAAGGTTAAGACACTGCTCCATAGATTTATAAGGAATTTATAAAATCTCGAAAGTAGCTGTTTCATATAAAAGTAAATTATTAGGTGTGAGAAAACTAAATTTAGTTAAAATTTATTAATGCTAATGAATTTTTTTACTTCTTCTTCTAATAAGGGAAAGAACTCGAAGAAATTATTTTCTAATTCCTGGTGATACACCACAAGTTGCCTCCAGGATTCACTCATCTTGGAAACTCCTTTTGTTCTTCGATCCATTTGAGTTAGAATATATTTTAAGCCCGTTAGACTTTGGTATTGTAAAAGCCAATTCTCTTTGACCATTATGGGGTAAAAGTTTTGGATTTTTGCAGGTAGTATATCGAAGTTGTCTTCCAGTAGTTTGTAAAAATTAGTAGAATATTTCTCCAATGGTACCTCGCTATATTTATGCCAGTTTTTGGCCAAGAAGTAATCGAAATACATGTCAATTATCACAGCTGCATAGTGATTGTAATAAGGGACAAGTAGTTTTTTACTTTTACGCCAAATTTGATGAGTATCAGTAAAAGTGTCTATATGTCGGTGCAGTAATATACCTTTTTGAATTTGTTTTGGATAATCTTCATACTTTCTTCCAGGTACTGAATCTGCTATGAAATTTCCGATTTTCATAGAATCATTGTTATTGGATAAGTAGATATGTGCTAAAAAATTCATAGGTGTATTTTGTGAATTACTGTTTTAGTGGAATTGTCAAATATAAGCCAATAAACTATGGTTTTTATGTTATATTTGTAGGAATACAAAAAATAATATTCTTATGACATTAATAAAATCGATTTCTGGTATTCGAGGAACTATCGGTGGAGGTGTAGGAGATAATCTAACACCTATTGACGCTGTGAAATTTGCCTCTGCATATGGTAGCTTCTTAAAGGGTAATTCAGATAAAGAACGCTTGAGTGTGGTGATTGGTAGAGATGCTCGTATTTCTGGAGAAATGATTCATAATTTGGTGATGTATACATTGGTAGGTTTAGGTATAGATGTAATTGATTTAGGATTATCTACCACGCCAACTGTTGAGATTGCAGTACCATTGGAAAAGGCTGATGGAGGAATTATTTTAACCGCATCTCATAATCCAAAACAGTGGAATGCATTAAAGTTATTAAACAATAAAGGAGAGTTTTTAGATGCTAAAGCAGGAGAGCAAATCATTAGTATTGCTCAGAAGGAAGATTATGACTTTGCTCAGGTAGATTTTTTAGGGAAAATCACGGTCAAAGCTGATTATATGGACAAGCATATTACAGAGGTTTTAAAGTTAAAATTAGTTGACCTAGAAAGTATAAAAGCTCGCAAGTTTAAAGTTGTAGTAGATGGGGTTAACTCCTCTGGAGGAATTGTTATTCCAGCACTACTAGAAAAGATGGGAGTAGAGGTGATAAAATTGCACTGTGAACCTACAGGACACTTTGCTCATAACCCTGAACCATTAAAGGAGCACTTGCAGGATATTTGTGAAATGGTTGTCAAGGAGAAAGCAGACTTTGGTATTGTGGTTGATCCAGATGTAGATCGTTTAGCTTTTATTAGCGAAGATGGCCAGATGTTTGGAGAGGAGTATACTTTAGTAGCAGTGGCTGATTATGTTTTGAGTAAAACTCCGGGTAATACCGTATCTAATCTTTCGTCCTCAAGAGCTTTAAGAGATGTTACTTTAGATAGAAATGGACAGTATAATGCTTCTGCTGTAGGTGAGGTAAATGTGGTGGAATTAATGAAACAAACTAGTGCAGTTATTGGTGGAGAGGGTAATGGAGGAATTATCTACCCAGAGAGTCACTATGGTAGAGATTCTTTAATTGGTGTAGCTTTGTTTTTAACTCATTTATCTAAGATGGATAAAACTGTTTCACAATTAAGGGATAGCTATCCACAGTATTTTATGAGTAAGAATAAAATTGAACTTACCCCTGCCTTAAATGTCGATATGATTTTAGAGCAAATAGCTCAAAATTATTCTAATCAACAGGTGTCTTTAGTAGACGGAGTTAAGATTGATTTTGCCGAATCTTGGGTGCATTTACGCAAATCTAACACAGAGCCAATTATTCGTATTTATACCGAGGCTAAAAGCCAAAATAAAGCTGATGAACTAGCCCAAAGAATGATTCAGGAGTTAAGTGTAATTGCTGGAATTTAATCCTTTTTTGAGCGGCAATAAAAAGCTATAAATAAAAAAACCACTTTTAAAAAGTGGTTTTTTTATTTTCTATAAGTTCTTTGGTTTTTTACCCTGGTGTTTCCATCTTTTGTGGGTCCAGAAATAAAACTCTGGCGCTTGTTTTATTTGCTTTTCTACTTCGCGTAAAAATCGGCTAGATAATTCATAGTTTGGAATCTCACTAACTACTTCTTGGTCTGTAGTTAAAGGGATAAAAGTACACTGATAGTAGCCTCTTTTTACTTGACTTACATGTAAGTACATCGGTACCATATCAAATTTTTTACAAAGGGCTTCTCCTCCAGTGAAAATAGGAACTTCTATGCCCATAAATTCTTGCCAGCAGTTACTCTTTCCAATCATTGGAGATTGATCACTGATAAATGCATATAAACCTCTGTCTCCTTGGATTTCATTTTTTCGAATAACGCGGATAGTTTCTCTCATCTCCACAACCTTAGAGCCAAATCTAGTGCGGATACGCCCGATTAGTTTGTCAAAATAGGGATTGTTAATTTGTTTATACACCGCAAATCCTTGTAAGTTGATCAAGCTATCTAGTATAATCATCCATTCCCAGTTGGCATAATGAGAACAAAATAAAGTAACGCTTTTACCTTGTTTTTCCACCTTGTGAACTAAATCTAAATTAGTGAAATGATATCTTTTTTGTAACTCCTTCTCACTAATGGTCATAGATTTAATTGTCTCTAAGAATATATCACCTAAGTGTCGATAAAACTTCTTCTCAATTTCTCTTACCTTTTTATCTGATAATTCCGGCATAGTCATTTGTATATTTGCCCTAACTGTTTTTCTACGGTAGCCCACGATATGGTACAAAAGCACGTAAAGACAATCGGAAACAAAATAAAACAAAGTAAACGGCAATTTAGAAATCAGCCACAATAAAGGGTAAACAATGATATAGGTTAGAAATTTCATATTTGGTGTTTTGTGCAAAGATAGGCTTTGGAGTTTATTTTAAATAATTTTTAAAACGAATACTTGAAAACATTGCTTATTTTTGAGAAAAAAATATGGCAGACATTTCTTTTTTAGTTCTCCTTATCATGGGAATAAGCGCTTTGGTAACTTACAAAGGCCTTCAGGACTATAGTTTCTTTTCAAAATATTGCTTTGACATTGCTCCTATTAGACAGGGGCAGTTCTATCGTATGGTAAGTGCTGGATTTCTACATGTGGATTGGATGCATTACTTTTTTAATATGATTACCCTGTACTTCTTTGCTGATATTGTTTTAGCTCAAGTAGGACCAGCGTATTTCTTATTGATTTACTTCGGTAGTATGGTAGTGGGGAATTTAATTACTTATCAGATTTATTACAATACATTAAATTACAGAGCCGTAGGAGCCTCTGGGGCAATTATGGGGGTATTATACGCCTGTATTATGATGTTTCCAGATATGACTTTGGGCATATTTTTTATTATTCCAATGCCTAGTTATTTATTTGCAATTTTATACTTGTTTTATTCTGTGTATGGAATGAGAAATAAATCTGGTAGTATTGGACATTCAGCACATATTGGAGGGGCCTTAGGTGGATTGATTTTAATTATTGCTAAGTTTCCTTTTCTTCTAATAGGTCAATTGTGGCTAGTTGGATTAATGCTTGTTCCTATAGCTGTGTTATTGTATTTATACAAAACCAAACGATTAGAATAATTAAGTTAAAGATTATCAAATAGCAAAAGAGCAGTCTTTATATGTCGAGTTTATTGGTTTATAAAATCTATACTTTGATAAAGAGGTTCTTTAGAGTTCGTATACAAGTTTAAATACGCATAGCTAGGATATTTCTTTTTTGAATTTTTAACATATAAGTTTACACTTTTTAAATATCTTTAATTCTATCAAAATAAAACAATCCCTATGAAAAAATTAAGTTTATTATTATTAGCTGCCTTGAGTCTTAGTACTGCATCGATGGTGGCACAAAATAAAAAAGGTTCGCTAGAAAGTAGCATATCTGTTTCCGGTACTGGTAAAGCTTCGGTTGTACCAGACCAAGTGGTTTTAACTCTAGGAGTGGTAACCCAAGATCCTACTGCAGTTGTTGCTAAAACCGATAACGACAAGGCCATTGCCTCAGTGTTAAAGTATTTACAGTCTTTAAAGATTGAAAGCAAGAATATTCAAACCCAAGTAGTCTCTTTAGATAAAAGACAAGATTACCAGACAAAAGAATTTAGTTATGTAGCTAGTCAGGATATTGTTGTAAACCTTATGGACGTTGGTGTTTATGAAACTTTAATTGCTGGAGTAATGAATCAAGGTGTAAATAGTATCTCTAATGTTACTTTTAAAACATCGAAGACTTCAGAGTTAGAAAAACAAACTAGAATATTGGCTGTTGAAAACGCTAGGACTAAAGCAGAGCAATACGCTAATGCCCTTGGACAAGAGCTAGGTAAAGCTATTACGGTACAGGAGCAGGGTCAAGGAGGTACTTTCCCGGTTGCAAGAGCTAATTTTGTTATGAAAATGGAGGACGATTCTGCAGATCAGACCCTTGCAGTAGGTGAGATACAAGTGGTTTCATCAGTGTCGATTACCTTTGAATTAAAATAAGTTCTATTTTGTTTTAGTCTTACTAAATTTAGCTAGGATATTTATTTTGGCCTATGACCAAGTAAATTATACAGAATAATCAATAATAAATAAGCAGAGCTGTCTACCAAAGAAGTAGACAGCTCTTATGCTTTTTATTAAATATTATTTGGTTTATTTCACATAATCAAACTCTAGTTCTACTGGAGTTTTTTGTGCAATTCTTTGGGCTTGTAAAGCGCGGAGTTCCACTCTTTTAATTTTTCCTGAAATAGTTTTAGGAAGTTCTTCTACGAACTCTATCTTTCTAGGCATCTTGTAAGGTGCCAATTGACTTCTAGAGAAGCTAAAAAGCTCCTTGGCTAGTTCTGGACTAGCTTGATGCTCTTTATTTAAAATAACAAAAGCCTTTACTTCATAACCCTTAACTGGGTGTGGACTTGCCACTACTGCAGACTCTACCACTGATGGATGCTCTAATAATACGCTTTCTACTTCAAAAGGGCCGATTCTATAATCAGAGGCCTTGATTACATCGTCATCTCTTCCTATAAACCAAATATAACCATCGGTATCTTTATAAGCTTTATCTCCTGTAAAGTAAAGGTCATTTCTAAATACTTCGGCTTGTTTTTGTTTATCATAAAGATATTCTTTGAAAATACCGTTTAAGCTTTTTGTATTTGTTCTAACACAGATATTTCCTTCGTGATCATTAGGAAGCTCGTTTCCTTGGTCATCGGCAATAATAATGTCATACAAGAAAGTAGGTTTTCCCATTGAGCCGTATTTAATTTGGCTGCCAGGGTAATTGGCTACCATGCAAGAGCTCTCTGTTTGTCCAAAACCGTCTCTTACCACTAGTCCTGTCGCATTTTGCCATTCTTCAATTATTTCAGGGTTAAGAGGCTCTCCAGCCGCGACACATTGTCTTAAACTAAAATTGAAGCTAGAGAGATCTTCTTGAATAAATAATCGAAGTACCGTTGGAGGAGCACAAAGGGTTGTGACCTTGTGTTTTTCCATTAAACTTAAAGTGGTCTTTGCATCAAATCTATCGGTTGTGTGGTGCGCAAAAATAGTTGCTCCAACATTCCATGGTGCAAATAAACTACTCCAAGCGAATTTTGCCCATCCTGGTTGTGAGATATTATAGTGTATATCCTGTTTGTTTACCCCAATCCACGCAGAAGTTGTTAAGTGTCCTAAAGGGTGACTTAAATGTGTATGGCATACTATTTTAGGCATTCCTGTTGTTCCAGATGTGAAGAATAAAAACAGCACATCATCAGGTTTGGTATCGGCTGCTTTTGCATGCTCAGGGAATGCATCTATTTCCTGTAAAGAGAACCAACCTTCTCTTTGACCATCCACTAGTATTTTTACCGGAATATCTAAACCAGACTCTTTTTGAGCCTGATCTATCTTATCGGCATTGTCCTTATCGGCTAATATAACTTTAGGTTGAATTTTTTCAAATCTATAGGCTAAATCTTGTACTCCTAAAATACTAGCCGCTGGAGATAATCGCAATCCTGCTTTAATACAAGCTAAATGAGTTACCCAGTTAATGCGCTGAAGCATCATTTGAGTCATAACTACATCTTGCTGCTTGATACCTTTAGAACGCAAAAAATTAATTAATTTGTTGTATCTCTTATAAAGAGTTAAAAAACTATAGTTGTGAGTGCTTTCTCCATCGGTCCAAAGTAGAGCAGTTTTCTCTGGAGATTCCTTTACGTGTATATCTTCAAAAACTTCTGTTACCCAGTTGAAGTATTCAGGTTTTTTAATTTCAAGATCATGAAGTGCTTGATAATCTTGCTCCACCAGTAGTTCACCGATGTGTTTGTACAAATCTTTCATTCTAATTTATTTTGTTTTTTTGTTTTTTGGATTTAGAAATATACATAAAACAAAACTTAGATAAAAAATATTGCGCTATAAATTGTTAATAATTACCATCCAAGTACTAGTCTTTGGTCTTTTGTAAAACCATAATAATGGATGTTAATTGATTTTTAATTGTTGATTTTTTGACAATAGGGTGTAATTGGTTGTAAATTGTTAATTAAGGTGTTTTTTATTTTCCCTAAAGTGAAGAAAATGTAAAAATATACTTTTAGCTTTTACTCTTTCTATCCAGGGTATTATATAAGACATATCTCTAGCTTTGTTGGTGGATTTCTACAGTGGGAGATATATTTTTTGTATCAATTCTTGGTACTCTTTCTCGCTTTGACTCTCAATGGTGATACCTCCACCACTTTTATAGGTATAGAGATCATTGTTTTGCTCGATAAATCGAATCATTACACCGCTATCTAGCTGGGTTCCATCAAAGATTCCACATACCCCTGTGTAATACCCCCTATTGTGGTCTTCTGTTTGTTGGATTATTTGCATCGTCTTTTTCTTAGGTGAGCCAGTAATGGAACCCGCAGGTAGTAATTTACTGAAGATTGTTCCAATATTTTGTTTCCAATCATCGGCTAAATCGGCACTAATTTGTGAACTCATTTGTAGAATAGGACCTTTGGAAGTCTCTAAGGTGTCTATGTAAGCGAAGCGATCTACTTTAGTGTTTTTGCCAATAATACTTAAGTCGTTTCTAATTAAGTCTACAATAGTGTAGTGTTCCTTGGTCTCTTTTTTATCACTGAGCAAAATTTGTTTGGCATTGGGAATATTTGCATCGATAGTTCCTTTCATAGGATAGCAGTAAACTTTGTTTTGCTGTATTTTTATAAAGGACTCCGGAGAGAAACAAGTAAAGCGTCCCTTAACATATAACTTATACTTTGCCTTGGTTGCTAAAAAAACATCTTGTAGGTTGCCTTTTAAATCTATTGGGGTGGCAAAAGTTAAATTAAGTAGATAGCTATTACCTAAGAAAAGCTGGTTTTGGATAAGATCAAACTTTTCTTTGTATTGTTTGTAAGACAAAGGATGAGCATGAATTTCAGGTCTAAATGAGCTTTTTAAATGAGTATTGGTTACTCCATGGAAATCAAATAATATATCCTGTGATCTGACTTGATCTAATGGCAGCACTATGTTATTTTGAGCTTTGTAATCTAAAATAAAAATAAAAGGTATTCCAGCAGCGCCAAGCTCATTCATTTTACGGATAGTTGTATCTTTGATGCTCATTATATTTTTTGAATTTAGAGTTCAAAAATACAAAATTACTTTATGAGCAAAACAAAACAAATTGTAATAATAGATAATCAAGATTCTTTTACTTATAACTTAAATCAAATTTTTGAACAACATCCATTTTGTAATGTAGTTGTGGTAAGTAGTGAGAATTTGAACATAGAGGATTTAGAGCCTTATGATCAAATTGTTTTGTCACCAGGGCCAGATACCCCTAGTGCTTATCCTATTTTGTTTGAAGTAATTGATTTATATAAACACACAAAACCCATCTTAGGGGTATGCTTAGGGCATCAAACTATCGCTGAATATTTTGGAGGTAAACTAATTAATCTTGAAAAGCCTTTTCATGGAGAAAAAACAGCTTTATCTTTTATGGACAACAAAGATGTTCTCTTTAAAGGTATTGCGGATCCTTGTCTGGTAGGTCTGTATCACTCTTGGGCAGTAGACAAAGATACTTTACCTAAAGAGTTGGGTATTACCGCCCTGAGCCAGCAAGGAGTAATTATGGGTATTTCTCATAAGTATTATCCAATTTGTGGGATTCAATTTCATCCAGAATCTTATATGAGTAATCAGGGAATCCAAATAATTAACAATTGGATAGAACAATGATAAAGCTTCTAAAAGCTATACAATGACTTCGACTTAGATTCTCATAGGACCCCAAAAAAAAACATAAAAACACAAAAAAGCAAGTGAAAAGGTGTTTTTTAGACTATTAAAATTGCTTAATTTAGCAGATTCCATCCTTTTTATTTTTAAATTTAAAAATAAAAAGCCTGTAAAAAGCGCATAAAAATACTCCCAAATAAATGAAAGTAGAAGTTATACAAGATCCTAGAATTCGAAAATACCTGCCATGGTTAGGAGCCCTTGCTATTTTTATGCAGGCCTTAGATGGGACTATCTTAAATACAGGATTACCTTCTATTGCTAAGAGTTTAGGAGAATCTCCTTTACAGATGCAAAGTATTATTGTTTCCTATACATTAACAGTTGCTCTACTTATTCCATTAAGTGGTTGGTTGGCCGATCGCTTTGGAACCAAAAGAGTCTTTATTACAGCCGTTGTACTCTTTACATTAGGATCTTTGTTTTGTAGTTTTTCCAATACCTTAGATCAACTAATTTTATCTAGAATTATTCAGGCCGTTGGCGGTTCCATGATGGTGCCCGTAGCGCGATTGACCCTTATATATGCTTATCCCAAAAATCAGTTATTAAGTGTAATCAATTTTATCACTATTCCAGCGTTAATAGGTCCGATGTTAGGTCCGACTGCCGGAGGTTTTTTAGTAGAAAAGTTCTCTTGGCATTGGATCTTTTTAATTAATGTGCCCGTGGGTATAATAGCGGTAATTGTGGCCAATAAGATAATACCTAATTATACCAATTCAGTTAAAAAGTTTGATATTCTGGGTTGGGTGCTCTTTAGTGGTGGTTTAACAAGTATCACTTTGGTTATTGAAAGATGGAATTCAGCAGGTATGTCTTTTAGTATTATTTTGCTTTTAATATTAGTTAGTATTTTAGCTATTGTTGGATATATCTATCATGCCAAAAAAGTAGAACATCCTCTAATTAAGCTTTCTTTGTTTAAAATACAAACTTTAAAGATTGGTTTAATAGGTAATCTAATTACGCGTTTTGGAATAGGTGGTATGCCACTGATGATTCCATTATTGTTACAAGTAGGTTTTGGTTATTCCCCTTTCTATGCTGGTTTAATGATGATTCCTCAAGCTCTGTCTAACCTAGTTTGTAGAAATTTTGTGGTTCCTATTGTAAAGAAATATGGTTATCGAAATACTTTACTTACCAACACGATTTTGTTAGGTATTTTAATAAGTATATTCTTTTTTATAACAAGTAATACTCCTTATTGGGTTATCATTATCTTAATGGTTGCAAATGGGGCTTTCAATGCTATACAGTTTACTTCAATGAACACGATTTCCTTAGCAGATTTAGATAAGACAAATTCTAGTGATGGAAATAGCTTACTTTCAGTAACCCAGCAATTAGCAATTAGTTTAGGTATTTCTTTAGCAGCCATGTTCTTATTGTTATTCCAAGAGAGTGCAGTAGGCCATGGAAGTCAAACTATTGCTGTATTTAGATATTCCTTTTTAGTAATGGGAGTTATGACTATTTTTTCAAGTGCAATCTTTTTAAAATTAAATAAAGATGCAGGAGAGAGTATGTCTGGTAAAAGAAAATATGACCAGCAGTAAAGATGGCTAGTTAAGCTAATTGCTAGTTAATTGTTTTTACTCAAGAGGATCAACTAGCTTGTTTTATCTAAATGAGTTTTAGCTTATCCAATAATATTTGACTCAAATTTGTTATAATAAGACTAGTTTTTATCACCACTGTGGTGATATAATTAGTATTAAGGTTTAGTGTTTTTCTGTGTTTTATGTCTTGATAAAGTGTAGAACACATCTGGGCAAGTAACAAGCTTGCGTTTATTTTGGGTAGTGAATCGATGCCCTAATTAGCCAGTATCTTAAAGGCTTAGTAAGAGAAATTACAGGGGATGAAATATTCCAATGACTTGTAAGTCAAATCAGCCACAAACACACTCTACAAAATAGTGTTTGACTATCTAGACTAAAATCAGTGAAAATTCTTTTGAAAACAAAACTCTCAAGTAAACTAAATAGTAGGTGATGGTATACTACCATGATTTAGCTTAACAATTGGTATCTTTTTTTAGTTTGTGCTTTATAATTGATTTTTAGTTGGTTAGATTCCCAAGAGCTTTACAATAATTTTAAGTCTTACAAGTGGTCTTTGTACTTGTAGGGGCTATTTTTTAATCTACTAATTTTTTTAAACTCCTTCTTGCCTTACCCTTTGATGTAATGCAGCTCTATAAGACAATGGTGTTTTATATAAACTACGTAATTTGTTAAATTTAACATTTATACATTATCTATGACTAATTCTAATAGAGTTAATTGTTTATTTTTATATAGGTGTACCTTCTATAGGGTAGTATTTATTTAGAATTGTTATTATTAAGTGATATATTTAACTAAACTTAAAGTGGTGTAATTTTTATTGTGAAAATTTTAATAAATTTATGCAATAAAGCAGTTTTGAAATAACTGCTTAGGTATATATTTTTACATTTTTTTAAGATTTAATAAATACAATTGTTAAAGATAAATTGTGTTGAGAAATTAGATTTACAAGAATTATAAAAGCAATTATTTATATTTAATACCACCTGCAAATGAATACATTAACACGTAAGCTAATTATGGCTGCCACCGGACTATTTTTGGTGTTTTTTCTTTTAATACATTTTTTAGGAAATACCCAATTATTTTTAGAACCAGAACATGCGCGAGAAAGCTTTAATTCTTATTCTGCCTTTCTATCTGGCAACCCTTTAATTAAAGTGGTTTCTTATGTTCTTTATTTGTCAATCATCTTCCATGCTATTTATGCTTTAGTAATTACCTTGAAAAACAACAAGTCAGGTGGACATTACAAAAAAGATAATAGAGCTAAATCCAGTAAATGGGCAAGTAGAAATATGGGAGTATTAGGTACCATTGTTTTAATCTTTATTGTTTTACATTTTCAAAATTTTTGGTATAAGTATAAGTTTGGTCAAGTAGGACTTGATCCTAATGGCAATAAAGATTTATATGAAGTGGTAGTCACAGCTTTTTCTCAAGGATGGTTAGTAATTGTGTATGTGGTTGCAATGTTTGCCCTTGGATATCACCTAGTACATGGTATTAATAGTGGTATTAGAACCTTAGGGTTATTTAACCCAAAGTTCGTTAGATGGACAAAAGCTTTTGCTCTTATTTATTCGATTGTCATCTGTGCAGGTTTCGCACTTATGCCTATTTATATTTATTTCACCCAAAATTAGTTGATGCAATGAAGTTAGATCCAAAAATTCCACAAGGACCTCTAGAAGATAAGTGGTCCAATTATAAAAAAACTGCTCGTTTGGTAAATCCTGCTAATCGAAAAAAGCTTGACGTTATTGTTGTTGGAACAGGCCTTGCGGGAAGTTCTCTAGCAGCATCTTTAGGTGAAATGGGCTATAATGTAAAATCTTTTTGCTTTCAGGACTCCGCAAGAAGAGCTCACTCTGTAGCGGCGCAAGGAGGAGTTAATGCTGCAAAAAATTATAAAAACGACGGAGATAGTGTTTACCGTATGTTTGTAGATACTCTAAAAGGGGGAGACTTTAGATCTCGTGAGGCCAGTGTTTACCGCTTAGCAGAGTGCTCGGTAAATTTAATTGACCAAGCGGTAGCTCAAGGTGTACCTTTTGGAAGAGAGTACGGGGGGTACTTAAATAACCGCTCTTTCGGAGGAGTACAAGTTAGTCGTACCTTTTATGCTAGAGGACAAACCGGACAACAGCTTCTTTTAGGTAGCTATCAAGCCCTTATGCGTCAAGTGGAAAAGAAAACCGTTCAGATGTATACCAGCCACGAAATGTTAGACTTAGTAGTTGTTCAGGGTAAGGCCAAAGGTATTATTGTTAGAAACTTAGAGACAGGAGAAATTGAAAAACACGCAGCCAATGCAGTAGTGCTAGCAACAGGAGGATTCGGGAAGATTTATTATCTTTCTACCTTAGCTATGGGGTGTAATGGTTCGGCCATTTGGCGAGCCCATAAAAAGGGAGCGTATTTTGCTAGTCCAAGCTGGACTCAAATACACCCTACTTCTTTACCACAATCAGGAGATTACCAAAGTAAGTTGACCCTTATGAGTGAATCACTTAGGAATGATGGTAGAATTTGGGTGCCTTTAGATCCAAAGGATACCAGAGAGGCAAATGCTATTCCAGAGGACCAAAGAGATTATTACTTAGAGAGGCGCTATCCAGCTTTTGGAAATTTAGCCCCAAGGGATATTTCCTCTAGAGCCGCTAAAGAGAGAATCGATGCTGGACATGGAGTAGGAGCTCTTAAGAATGCAGTATATCTAGATTTTTCAAAAGCCATAAAAGAACAAGGTAAAGATAAAATAAAGGAGAAATATGGTAACCTTTTTACTATGTATCAAAAGATTACCAATATTGACGCTTACAAAGAGCCAATGATGATTTCTCCGGCTGCTCACTTCTCTATGGGTGGTTTGTGGGTAGATTATGAATTGCAAACTACCATTCCTGGACTTTTTGCCTTAGGAGAGGCAAACTTTGCTGATCACGGAGCAAATAGATTAGGTGCAAACTCATTGTTGCAAGCCTGTGTGGATGGTTATTTTGTAGCTCCTTATACCATTGCTAATTATTTAGCCGAAGAGTTGAAAACTGAAAAAATAACCACACAGGATCCTGCCTTTGAATTAGCAATGCAACAAACCAAAGAAAAGCTCGAGCAATTACTGCATATCAATGGAACAAAGACAGTGGACTATTTTCACAAAAAGTTAGGCAAGCTACTTTATGATTACTGTGGATTAGCTCGTAATAAAGAAGGTTTACAATATGCCATTAAACAAATCGAAATCCTTCGGGAGGAGTTCTATAAAGATGTAAAAGTTTCTGGCGATGCCCAGAGTATGAATAGTGAATTAGAGAAAGCCGGACGCGTGGCGGATTACTTAGAAATAGGAGTTCTTATGTGTTACGATGCTTTAACTAGAGAGGAATCCTGTGGGGCTCACTTTAGAGAGGAATACCAGACTGCCGATGGAGAGGCGATGCGTAATGATAAAGATTTTCAATTCATTTCTGCATGGCAATGGCCAGGTGATCTCAAAGAAGAACCTATTTTAAATAAGGAGGATTTAATATTTGAATTTGTACAACCAACTATCCGTAGTTATAAATAAGATAGATTATGAAGTTGCATTTAAAAGTTTGGAGACAAGAGCATCGTAATAAACCAGGAAAATTAGTTGATTATACCCTAGAGGATGTTAATACACATATGTCATTTTTAGAGATGTTAGATACTTTAAATGATCAATTAATATTACGTGATGAGGTACCGGTTGAATTTGATCATGATTGTAGAGAGGGTATTTGCGGACAGTGTGGAGTGGTTATCAATGGCCAGGCCCATGGGCCACTTAAGAATACAACTACTTGTCAATTGCATATGAGGGAGTTTAAAGATGGACAAACTATTTTAATTGAGCCTTTTAGAGCTGCTGGTTTTCCAGTGAAAAAAGATTTGAAAGTAGATCGCTCTGCATTTGATAGAATTATTTCCTCCGGAGGATATGTATCTGTAAATACCGGCCAGGCGCCAGAGGCTAATAGTATTCCGGTGTCCCATCAAAGTGCAGAAGCTGCTTTTGATTCAGCGGCTTGTATTGGTTGTGGGGCTTGTGTGGCTACTTGTAAAAATGGAAGCGCTGCTTTGTTTACCTCTGCAAAAATTACCCAAATGGCTATTTTACCCCAAGGAAAAGAGGAAAGAGATACTAGAGCCTTAAATATGATCCATCAGATGGATATAGAAGATTTTGGGCATTGTTCCAATACAGAGGCCTGTGAGGTTAAATGTCCTCAGGGAATTTCGGTGTTAAACATCGCTCGAATGAATTACGAATACAATAGAACTAATCTTTTTAAATACAAAAAGTAAATCTATGGCAAAGTCTTATAAAAACTTTATTCAAAGTGGTTTGATCTTAAGTACTCTCTTGTTTAGTTTTTATGGTTATAGTCAACAAAGACAAGTACTCAATGATACCATTCAAATCTATGAAGAGATAATTGTGCTCAATGAAACCCAACAGAAATTCCCACAGTTTAAGGTCGGTGGAGTTCTACAAGCACGTTATTTAGATAATACTAAGAAGAATGTTGATATTAATGGACTACAGCATAGTAACGGGGAGGGAACTAGTAATAGTTTTGATATAAAACGCATGCGTATCTCAATGAATGCAAGACTTTCGGATAACCTAGAGGTAGTTGCATTGGTGAATTTTGCCGATTTTAAAAGTGATCCAAAAACTAAAGTATTAGAAAATGCTTATGCAAAATATACCGTGAATCGCTACTTACAATTTACTTTGGGACAGTTTCGTCCACTCTTTGGGATGGAAGATAGTTACTCGGTAGATATTGTTAAAAGTATAGATTATTCTAATGGGTATTATTTGTTTGGTCCTAATGGATGGCAAAGCTTCCAAATAGGAGCTGCTATTTCGGGAAGTGTAGATTTAGGTAAGCTTCCTTTGAGCTATGGTATTTCTGTAGTTAATGGAAATGGAAAAAATTCCACGGATAACGATGATGGTAAACATTACTCTACCCGATTGTTACTTGTTTTAGATAAAGACTTGAATTTCACTATAGGGGCAAGTGGAGGTATAGGAGAAACCCAAAAACATAGTGTATATGCCGTGGGAGCAGAATTATCCATCACTCTACCACTTGCTGATCGCTGGAGTTTAGAAATCCAAAGTGAAGCAAAACAAGGTACAAATCACGATTTGTTTTTTGCCACTGCCCAGGATTTACGCTTAGGTAAATTGGACGATTATCTTATGAAAAACTTTTATGTGTTACCAAATTTTCGATATGAAATTGGCCATAAACATTTTCAAGCAGTCGAATTCTCAATGCGTTATGAGTATCTAGATGGCAATGAGAAATTAAACTCTAATCCCAGACAAACCTATACACCTATGCTTAGTTTAGAGTTTTTAAAAAATTATGGTGCTAGAATTCAAATAGGAATGCAAATCGATAATTATAAAACTAATATAGCAAATACCAAGACTTATAATTCAAATCTTGCTTTTGTTCAGTTTCAATGTCGTTTATAATCAATTATAATAAGTTATGAAAGAGATTAATATACGTAATTTAATAATAACTACGGTAATTGGACTATTACTGTGGTTTTGCCCTGAACCAGAGGGGGTAAGCCCTGATGCATGGCATTTGTTTGCTATCTTTGTAAGTACCATCATAGGTATTATTTTAAAGGCGGCGCCAATGGGAACCATGTGTATGTTAGCCGTTGGTCTAACAGCCTTTTTTCAGCTCTTAGCTCCGGGAGATCCCGGTAGGAGTATCGCCCTTAGTTTAAGAGGCTTTGGAGATAAAGTAATATGGTTAATTGGTATTTCCTTTTTTATTGCAAGGGGATTCATTAAAACAGGATTAGGAAATAGAATTGCCTACTTATTTATTCGTGGTTTTGGAAAAAGCACTCTTGGATTAGCTTATGGCTTGGGGCTTGCAGATTTAGTTTTAGCCCCTGCAATTCCTAGTAATACTGCTAGAGGAGGAGGGATTATTTATCCTATTATGAAATCAATGGCACTGAATTTTGGTTCGGATGCTACTAAACCAGATACCCATAGAAAACTGGGGTCTTATCTTACTCTTAATTCCTATTATATGAATCTTATTACTTCTTCCATGTTTTTAACAGGGACAGCAAGTAATCCTATGTGTCAGAAGTTTGCTGCGGATTTGGGAGTTAATATAAGTTGGATGAGTTGGGCTGCTGCAGGATTCGTTCCAGGTATAGTAGCCTTTATTGTCACTCCATTTGTATTGTACAAAATATACCCTCCAGAGCTTAAGAAAACACAAGATGCACCTAGAATGGCTGCAGAGAAATTAAAAGAAATGGGAAGGTTATCCATTAAAGAAGTTTTAATGCTTATCACTTTCTTTATTCTATTATTCTTATGGATCACAGGTGATTTGTTTAGTATTGATGCTACAACTACAGCTTTTATTGGTTTAACTATACTTCTTTTAACCTCTGTGCTTACTTGGGAAGATGTGAAGAGTGAAAAAAGTGCATGGGATACCATTGTATGGTTTGCTGTATTGGTAATGATGGCTAGTTCTTTAAACGAATTAGGGTTTATTGGCTGGTTTAGTGATTTGGTTCAATCTAAAATGGGTGGAATACACTGGCATTATGCCTTTCCACTTTTAGTAGGAGTGTACTTCTTCTCTCATTATTTCTTTGCTAGTGCTACTGCTCACGTTGCAGCAATGTACGCGGCTTTATTAGGTGTGGGTATAACCTTAGGAGTTCCACCATTATTATTGGCATTAATGCTTGGTTTTATGGGCTCTATTTACGGAACCCTAACCCATTATGGACATGGTCCAGCACCGGTTTATTTTGGTAGTGGTTATGTGGAGCTTAAAACATGGTGGAGTTTAGGACTTGTTGTCGGGGTGATGCTTCTGGCAATTTACCTTGTTGTTGGAACTACTTGGATGAGTTTAATTGGTGACTTTTAAATTTTACTTTAGAAAATAGAACCTTTAATATTTACGTAAAACACCGACTTAGTTTACAAAAAAAACAAGTAGGTGTTTTTTTTTGATATGCTACCAAGAGTTTTGGTTGACATACTCTTTGTGGGGTATGCTTGTATTTTAGAATAAACTAAGGTTACTTGTCAGGGCCTTGATTTAGATCGTGCTTTGACTTAAGATAGACAAAAGCAGATAAAAAGGTCTTAAATGGTTCAGGTTTGTTAAAAATATATTATATTTATAACGTGTTAACCAAAAATAGATACCAATGAAAAAATCACTAAAAACTTTAGCTTGTATTGTCCTGGCTACCCTAGCATTAGGATCAGCGCAAGAAGTAGAGGCTTGTACACGTGTAGTATATAAAGGACCTAATAATACTGTTATTACTGCCCGATCTATGGATTGGAAAGAGGATATCTCACCAAATATGTGGGTTTTTCCTCGTGGTATCAAAAGAAATGGAGAAGTAGGAAAGGCTTCTGCAAGTTGGACAGCTAAGTATGGAAGTGTGGTGGTATCTGCCTTTGATATAGCCACTACCGATGGAATGAATGAAAAAGGATTGGTTTCTAATATATTATGGTTAGAGGAATCTATTTATCCACAGTACAACCCTAATGGAAATCAAAAAGGGATGACTTTGGCTATTTGGGCACAATACGTTTTAGATAACTACGCAACGGTAAGCGAGGCGGTAGTAGATTTACAAGAAAATCCTGTTGTTATTGTAACAGCTAATACCCCAGGAAGAGAAAGTTTAGCAACCGTACATTTATCTATCTCTGATCCAAGTGGAGACAATGCAATCTTTGAATACATCGATGGTAAACTAGTGGTATACCATAACCCAGATTATACTGTACTTACTAATTCACCAACGTTTGACAAACAATTAGCTGTTCGTGATTATTGGAACTACTTACCAGGTAATAAAGTTTTACCAGGAACAGGAAGATCAGAGGATCGTTTTGCACGTGCTTCTTATTATGCTACTGCGGTAGAGCAAAGTGATAATACCAAAATTGCCGTTGGTGCAGCTTTTAGTATTATTAGAAACTGTTCGGTTCCTTATGGAGTACATATCGATGGACAACCAAATTTATCATCTACAAAATGGAGAACAGTATCGGATCAAAAGAACTTAGTATATTACTACGAAGATCCTTTGTCTTTAACTCCGATTTGGTTAGATTTTGCTTCGTTAGATTTTAGTAAAAAAGCTAGTGTGAAGAAAATAGATTTAAACAATAGTCCTATGATTGCTGGAGATAGCAAGGATAAATTAGTAGATGCTAAACCTTTTGTTTTCTTAGGATTATAGTAATGCTAGAAATCATTAGATACTAGAATACATATAAAGGATAAAATATATAAGAATTATAAAAAAAACAGTAGTAGAGCTTGCTTTACTACTGTTTTTCTTATTTAATTGTCCAATTACACTAAAGAGAAAGTTCTTAAAACCCACTTTTAGCCTAATCTAACGGCTAAATGTAGAGTTATTTATCACGAGTGGCTGGATTCTAAAGGAATCCCTTAGAGAATATAGTGGGTGTTTTCAAGGTATACCTTAATAAAAGTATACTGAATTAATAGCTGTCTTGGTAAATGATTTTGTGAGGCTAGTAATAAAAAGAAGGCCGAAGAAAAAATCTTCGACCTTGCTAGTTCATTGGCGCAGATAGATAATAATTATGATTGTCTGAATTTACTTACATCAAAGTTTAATCCTTTAGCTATGCGCATTCCTAAGTCAAGATCTGCTCTAAACCAGTGACAAAGTTGACGTGCGATAATTTCATCTTTCTTATGTGTTGCTATTTCACTCATAGCCCCAACAATATTGTTTACCGTATTGGTTTTATCTTGGTCGCTCATTAAGCGATAAAGATTTCCAGGTTGAGAATAATGGTCATTGTCGTATTGGTTATCTACTACAAAACGATCTGCGACTACATCATTTCCAAGGCTAGAGGCTGGCTCATTATAGCTTTGGTCTTGGTAGGTGTTATCGAAGCTATTTGGGAAATAGTTTGGTTTACTCCCGCCATTTCCATCGGTACGCATATATCCATCTCTTTGATAGTTATTGGTCATAAACGGACAGCGGTTAACAGGAATTTGTTCGTAATTAGCTCCAAGACGGTATCTTTGTGCGTCTGGGTAAGATAATATTCTTCCTTGTAACATCTTATCTGGTGAGAAACCTATTCCATCTACAATATGCGCTGGTGCAAATGCTGCTTGTTCTACATCTTGAAAATAATTTTCAGGATTTTTGTTTAATTCTAAGACTCCCACATCAATTAACGGAAAATCTTTATGAGGCCAAACCTTGGTAACATCAAATGGATTTACTAGGGCTTGACTAGCTTCTTGCTTGGTCATTACCTGAATTTTCAAGTTCCATTTAGGGAAGTTGCCTTGCTCGATGTTATCAAATAAATCTCGTTGAGCAAAATCCATATCTGTTGTACGCATTTGTGCTGCTTCGGCGGCTGTTAAATTTTTTATTCCTTGGGCTGTTTTGAAGTGGAACTTCACATATACCACCTGATTGTCCTTATTTATCATAGAGAAGGTATGACTTGCATATCCATTCATATGTCTATATCCGTAAGGAGTACCACGATCACTCATTAGGATAAGTACTTGGTGAAGACTCTCTGGAGTTAATGACCAGTAATCCCAAACCATAGTGGCGTTTTTTAGATTTGTTTGAGGGTCTCTTTTTTGCGTATGAATAAAATCTGGGAATTTTTTAGCGTCTCTTACAAAGAATACTGGTGTGTTGTTACCTACTAAATCCCAGTTTCCATCTTCGGTATAGAATTTTAAAGCGAATCCTCTTGGATCTCTCTCTGTATCGGCAGATCCTTTTTCACCTCCAACGGTTGAAAAGCGTAAGAATACATTTGTTTTTTTTCCTATTTCATTAAATAGTTTGGCTTTTGTATATTTAGTTATATCATTAGTTACAGTGAAGGTACCAAATGCTCCTGATCCTTTTGCGTGTACAATTCTCTCTGGAATTCTCTCTCTATTGAAATGAGCTAATTTCTCATGTAATATATAGTCTTCTAATAATACTGGACCTCTTTCTCCAGCAGTTAATGAAGTTTCATGATCACTATAAGGTCTTCCTGATGCTGTGGTTAGTTTAATATCTTTCATCTATTGAGTTATTTTGATTATTTCTATTACAAAACTAGTTTTTCTATATAGCTTTTGAACTAATCCATAATACTATATCACAATAGAGATATAATTAAATTTTATCACAATACCGATGTTTTTATTGTAAATTTAAGTTATGTGTTTAACAGGTTTTTTTAATAAAAAATGGACAATATAATTGTAAAGATATTTTTATAATTTTAATTTAAAATGTTTGTAAACAGGGAGTTATAAACAGTGTTTGTGGCTTTTGAAAAAAGCAAAACACCTTTAATTATAAAACCAATACAAAAACTAGAAGTGATAGATTTTTAGTGCGTTACAAGATTGTAAGGCAAGAGGTATAATAGTAGTTGATAAAATTTAAAATAGGATGTTTATTGGAGTCTTTTCAATGCCAAGCTTTTAAAAATAGCCAGCAAGAACAAATATACAATCCAGAAATAATTGTAATAAAGCTCACTTTTATAAGTGATTTTTAACGGAGTTTCCTGTCTTATAATTCGAAAGAGAATCTACAGAGTATGTTTTTGTGTTCTACAGAGGTTCTTTTAAATTTTATATGTAGATAGTATTTGTTTTTTGAGGTGCTTTATACCAAATTATTGGTTATTTTTGAGATAAAACTATAGTATGAGAAAAGTTTGTATTTGGGCATTATTAGTGATAATCATTCAAGGGTGTTCCTATAAGAGTACTTACCAACCAATTGTTTTCTCTGATCTGCAAAAGGAGCCTGAGATTATTCAAAAAAATAATAAATACTATGCTCAACTACAAAAGCAAGATGAGTTACTTGGATTGGGCGTTAATTTGCAAACCACCAAGGATCAAGAGGTCTTAGTTAATAAAAAACACAGAGATTTATATATTATAAAGCATCAAGGCGATACTCTTTTAAAAAGTAATACTTTATTAGATATTTCAAAAGTTTCTAATTTTAGAGATATGGGGGGAATCGTTAATCAAGAATCAAAACAAGTAGTTTGGGGAAAATTGTATAGGAGTGGGGCTTTGAACAAATTGAGTAAAAAGGGAAATCAACAACTTAGAGATTTAAAAATTACCAAAGTCATTGATTTGCGAACGGATAAGGAAATAAATAAAAAACCAGATAAAGTATCTAAGGACATTACTTATATAAATCTTCAAGCATACCAAGATTCAGAAGATATGTTTACCAAAACTAGAAAACAAGTACTAAAGGGTGGAATCACCCCTGAAGTAGCTGATAGTTTAGTAGCTGAGTTCTATGGATTATACGCCCTAGAAGATCCAGAATCCATGCAGAATATTATTAAAACTATTTTAGATAATCCCGATTCTACTTTATTTCACTGCTCGGCAGGTAAAGATAGAACCGGTATGGTTAGTGCTATTATATTGAGTATATTAAAGGTCGATAAACAAACCATCTTACAGGAATACCTTCTATCGAATAATTATCGAGGTAAAGAAGTAGCATCTCGAATGAAGCTGGCTAAGTTTGGTAAGATTTTCTATCCTAAAATTAATTATCAAGTAGTAGAGACTTTCTCTTGGATCAAGCCTGAGTTCTTAGAACAAATGTTCGATCAGATTGATGAAAAATATGGTAGTATGGACAATTACATAGAAAATCATTTGCAGATTTCACCCCAACAAAGAGAGTTATATTTGGAGCGTTATACTTATGATCCCCAGCAAGTGATAAAACAAAGGTTAGAACTTTAATAGAATAACAAACAATGCACAGATTAAAAAAAATTGTAATAACTTGTTTTTTACTGCTTGCAACTACTATAGTTTTAGGACAAGAACAAACAAAATTTATAGAGAAATTAGAGGCTTTAATGCTGTTAATTACCCATGATAATATCCAGGAGAAACAAGTAGAATTAGCCTTGCAAAATTTGGTGAATCCCGCTGGGAATAATATGGAGGTAACCCAGGTTGATTATAGTATATACCCAAAGTTTGAGGGCCAGAAGTTATATTATATACCTTATAAGAATAAGCAGGACGATCGTTTTTCCATGGAGCAGTTAATACAAGGGAATCAAGTTGTGTATTCTTTACAGTTATTTTTAAACTCACCATACTCCTTAGTAGAGAATCAAGTAGTATACCAAAATCCCAATTACTTTTACAATTGCAATTTACAAGAATTTAAAAATTTGTGTACCCAAGCTATCAAGTATACTAAAGGGGTGGCAAATACACAGGATACTACAGTTTTAAGCTGTGTGTATGTCAATGCTCTTACCAATAAAAAACTTATGTTTTGGGTAGTATTAAAAGAGGCTTTAGGCAATAAAGAAGGCAATGAAATTGTACAAATTAAAATACAAGATACAAGATTATGGCAGAATTAAACAATAATAAAATCATGGAGGTGCTAATATTTTTAACCCGTTTTACAGGGCTTTTGGCAGTGCTTGAAATGTTTGCATTACTTAATTACTCCATTATGAATTATGTTGTAATTGAAAATATCTTTGATTCTAAATCGTATTCTACTAGTCAATTAAGAATGTTTCAATACCTAGCAAATGTCTTATATGAAATTGGAATATTTGTTTTTGTGAGTTTTAGCATCTGTTTCTTAGCTTGGTTTAGCTACGCTTATAAGGTTTTGAAAAAACACAACAAGGCAAACAACGCCTTAATTGGCGCTAGTCTTTATATGTGGTTTGTACCTATTTTAAACTTCTTTGTGCCTTTTATAATGTTTAAATACCTCTTTGTTGAGAATACTAAGTTAAGCTACCAAAACAATGAGAAACCTAGTTTTCGTTTTAGTCCTAGTATTTTAACCTTGTGGTGGGCTAGTTTATGGATATTTATTATACTTACTTTTTTAAGTACCTATTTTTACTCCTATTTCCTTTTTATTGATCTATCTTATATTAGTATAGCAAGATACTTTTTTGGTTTTATAGCAATATTTCTATGGTATGATCTTATCTCTATGTATCAAAGTATTTTAAATACTCACCGAGTTAAGTAAAGCTACTCAAGCGAGAATTTGATTGTTTTAAGTGAAAATTTAGATTATAAATCAATTAAATATAGGATATTTGCGCTTTAAATTTTTTTAAACAAAGTATTGAAATGAATTGGATATTATTGATAATAGGTGGTCTATTTGAAATAGGCTTTACTTTTTGTCTTGGAAAGGCAAAAGAAGCCCAAGGTAGTGAAGCTATAGGATGGTATATTGGTTTTCTTATTTCTTTAGTGGCAAGTATGACCCTTTTAATTAAAGCTAGTCAATCCTTACCCTTAGGAACTGCCTATGCCGTATGGACAGGTATTGGTGCTGTAGGAACAGTTATTATGGGAATTGTATTCTTTAAAGATCCAGCTACATTTTGGAGATTGTTTTTTATCTTTACTTTGATAGGATCTATTATTGGACTTAAATTTGTTTCCAACTAATCTATTATCACCTCTTAAATAAGTGAAATCTAAAAGCTATTTGTTGTAAAGTAGCTTTTTTTTATTTTTCTGTGTTTTGAAAAATAATCTTATTCAAGGCTAAGGAGTAGACTATTTTGTAAATAGTCTTGTATTTCCTTAGAGATTTATACTAAAGCAAATATAGCCTTAGTATATTTGTGGTTTAACAAAATACCTATTATGCAGATGCAACAAAATACGATTATATCTATTCAAAGTTTAGTTTCTTATGGCTATGTGGGCAATAGTATAGCAAGTTTTGCCATTAGACTTCACTCCATAGAAGTAGTAGTACTACCTACTGTATTGCTTTCTACTCATGCAGAAGATAATATTTATTATGGACAAGTCATTAGCCCAGAGCTCTTTGGGTTGTTATTAAAGGGAGTAAAAGAAATCGACTTATCTAAGGCCAGTAATTATCTAATTACTGGTTATATAAATACCACTGAGCTTATTGGTTTAAGTAAAGAGTTTATCACCCATTGGAAACATGAGAATCCTGGAGCTATATATGTATTTGACCCAGTATTTGGAGACACCCGAGCAAATGGTTTATATATAGATGAACATGTGGCAAAGTATTCGGTGGACCATTTGTTGTCTTTGGCAGATATTTTAACGCCTAATCATTTTGAATTAGAGTTTATCTTGGGCCATAGTGTTACAACTAAACAAGAATTAGAGCAAGCTATTTGTAATAATCCAGTCTTGAAAGAAAAAATAGTAGTGGTTACTGGTGTTGTTCTTCAAGATACCCCAGAGGATATATTAGAGGTTATAATTATAAAGAAAGCTAAAGTGTTTCGTCTTCAAACCAATTATGTTGACCTTCATGCTGTTGGTACAGGAGATTTATTTACCTCTGTATTTACCAGTCAATTAAGTAAGGGAAGAGATTTAGTTAGTGCCTGTGAGATAACAATGCGTTTTGTTACTCAGGTACTTAAGAATCTGAAAGAGAAAAAGCAAAAGCAAATTAGCTCAGAATCTATTATGAAATCCCTAGAAATCCTTTTTTAATAGGTTACTTTTTAGTTAAAGTGTATCACAGATCCACCCTAAATATTTCTTTAAAAAGAAGTATTTAGGGTGGATTTTTTGTTTTCTCACGCCTCTAGAGGCTTTTTAACTAAGTTATCATGTATAGGATTGGTCTTAATAAGGTATATAATAGGTTTGAGCACTAAGTTAGGTAGTTTTTTAAAAAACTTTGTTTGTTGTCAACTACCTGGATAACAGATGTTTGTAATAAAAGGGCTCCATGTCATAATTATGATCAGTTTTTAAAGGGTATGGCTAGGGTATGGTATAG
>CANROJ010000005.1 GCA_947632215.1 uncultured Flavobacterium sp.
ATGTACTCCCGTAAAAACTTTTAAAAGCTCTTTAACTTGCAGGGTATCTTGCAGGGTATCTTGCAGGGTATCTTGCAGGGTTCGAATTACAGAGTCCGATGAAGGCAATGTAACTCTTAAAAAGTTCTCAGAAAAATAAAAACTTTCCTGCAGCATAATAATTCCGAAGAGTTATTTTTCAAACATTCCACTTCTTCGCAAACTCATTTACTTAAATACAGCTCATAACTTTTAATTAAATATGCCGTTATCGGCAAATACACGACAAATAACAACTATATATTACTTGATTCTTGCCGATAACGGCATATTTAAGGATGTAATTTGCTCTATGCATATGATTTGAGATAGATTATATAAACAAACTCTTAATCAAAGAACATTATTTGCCTTTACTATTCAAGGAAGATATCATTTGTTTGATCTCCTGGAACATAGCCTTAGTATCTGCTTGAGCTAAATCTTGTGGTTCAAATTCATGAGTAGCTATACTACTTGCATACTGCCATACCTCTAAAATATCACTAGCCTGTATGATATACGGGGAATAGAAACTATTATCGGAATGTAGTTCAAACTGACCTGCGGACAAGCGGTAAACTCTCTTATATACGATACCTTCTTGTTGGGTTACCAAAACATAAGTCTTTCCATCTTTAATCTCACTTAAACTCTCTAGGTATCTTCCAATTACAAAGGCTCCATTTTGATGTGGAGGCATAGAATCTCCCTGTATAGGAAAAGCTCTGTATTTCCCACTTCCTAAAAAGGGTAAAGAGATTTGTTCTAAACTCTCAATAAACTCTGGATCAGAATATCCGTGTAAATAACCTGCTTGAGCTTTATGGGGAATAATCTCTATAAAGTTATTATGCTGGGCATCTACCATAATAGGTAACAAAATACGGTTATCCTCTAGTTTTAATAACTCTCCTATAGGAACTTTACGAAGATCTACCGAGATCATCAAATCTACACTTACGTGAAAATAATGACTAATACGCGATAAGAGTACCACT
Source organism: uncultured Flavobacterium sp. (assembly GCA_947632215.1). Classification (GTDB taxonomy): domain Bacteria; phylum Bacteroidota; class Bacteroidia; order Flavobacteriales; family Flavobacteriaceae; genus Flavobacterium. The sequence continues at coordinate 1,020 of CANROJ010000005.1, forward strand.
GGAGGCTCAGATACTCCTTCTTCATACTTGGCATAACGTCCACGAGTAATGTTTAATTGCGTGGAGACATACTGTTGAGACTCCTTTCTTTGGGATCTCAAATAACGGATATTATCAGATAGTAAAGACATTTTGCTATTATTTATATCAACAAATATACAAAACATTGCTATAATATGTATTAAGTTTGTTTAATATTTTTTAAAGCCCTGTATTATGCAAAGAGCCATTGTACATTTAGATTTAGATAGTTTTTTTGTGTCTTGTGAACGTTTAAACAATTCTTCCTTACAAGGTATTCCCATTATCATAGGTGGGGGTGAGAGATCAGTGGTGGCGAGTTGTTCCTATGAAGCCAGATACTTTGGGGTAAGATCTGCTATGCCTTTAAAAATGGCTATGCGTCTTTGTCCACAGGCTAAGGTAATTAAAGGAGATATGCAACTATACTCTAATTTATCCCATACAGTAACCGACATACTTACTGAGTCAGCTCCGGTGGTAGAGAAAGCTAGTATAGATGAATTCTATATGGATCTCTCGGGAATGGATAAATTCTTTTCTTTAAAACAATGGACCAAAGAATTGGCTAGTCTAGTTGAGAAACAAACCGGTCTTCCCTTAAGCTACGCCTTATCGATTAATAAGACTGTTAGTAAGATCGCAACCACACAGGCTAAACCCAGTGGTTTTATGCATCTAGACCAACATGAGGTGCAACCTTTTTTAAATCCTTTATCGATTCGTCAAATCCCAAATGTAGGACAAGTTACTTACGACACTTTAAGTAGAATAGGCATCCGAGATATTAAAACTCTTTCTCTAATGCCAATGCAAATATTACATCAACTCCTGGGTAAACCCGGTATTGATATATGGCAAAAGGCCAATGGTATTGACCCGTCTTTAGTGGAGCCTTATAAGCAGAAAAAAAGCATATCCAAGGAACATACCTTTGAAACCGATTCTATGGATATTAGCCTGGTAAAAGCACTCTTATTGGGCATGGTAGAACAACTCTGCTTTGAATTAAGAACCCAGCAGTGGCTCACTAGTTGTGTAAGCGTGAAAATTCGCTATTCCAATTTTGACACACATACCAAACAAGCCAAAGTAGCCTATAGCTCTCAAGACCATAATTTAACCACTACTGTTTGGCAGCTATTTGATCAATTATACAACAGGCGTATTCGCCTTCGATTAGTGGGCATACAATTTAGCTGCTTAGTTAGAGGTACCTATCAAATGGATCTATTTGAAAATACACCTCAACTAACTAATCTATACACAGCTATGGACAATATTAAAAAAAGATTTGGTCAAAATGCTTTGGCTAGATGCTCTGGAGCAAATCTCAAAAACAAAACAAAATAACTTTACCTACTTTAGTCTATGTTTATTAATTCTCACTCTTATTATAGTCTTCGCTATGGAACCCTTAGTATAGAGGAATTAGTGGAGTTAGCCCATCAAAACAAAATAACCTCTTTAGCCCTTACTGATATTAATACCACCATGGGAATGTATAGCTTTATACAAGAATGTAGAAAAAGAGATATTCGCCCAGTTATTGGAGTAGATCTTAGGTCTAAACAAACCCCTTATTATATCTGTTTGGCTAAAAACCCACAAGGCTTAAGTGAAATACATCAGTTATTAAACCAGGTAAACTCCAAACAAAGCACTTTGCCTTTAAGTGCTTTAGAGAGTGATAATTACTATACCATCTACCCTATTGAGAACATACCTGAGCAATTAGGTCTTAACCAATACATTGGTATTACCCCTAGGCAAATCCCATTATTATACGACTCTAAGTACAAAGAACTATTACATAAAATGGTTGTATTGCAAGGTGTTACCATACAAACAAAACAGCATTTAGATCTGCACCATATCCTACAGGCAATAGAACAGAACACTCTACTTAGCAAAGCTGATTTTACTCACTGCGCTACTATAGAGCATCAAATTTGTAGTGAGCAACACTTGGAATCTCTATTTAAAGACTACCCCTTGATTATAGATAATACTAAGAGGATTATAAACCAATGTTGTTTTGATTTTGAGTTTAATATCCCTCGTAACAAAAAGCACTTTACAAAAAACAAACAAACCGATTTAGAGCTCCTAACCAAATTAGCCCTAGAGGGCTTACACCTAAAATATGGACCTAATCATACCAAAGCCCTAGAGCGTATGCAAAAAGAGCTTGAAGTAATTGATAAATTAAACTTCTGTGGATATTTTTTAATCACTTGGGATATTATCTGTTTTAGCAAAAGTAAAGGATTCATGCACATAGGAAGAGGTAGTGGAGCCAATAGCATAGTGGGATATCTTTTGGGGATAACCAATGTATGTCCCTTGGAGCTCGATTTATACTTTGAGCGTTTTTTAAATGAAAACAGAAAGAGTCCTCCTGATTTTGATATAGATTGGTCTTGGGACCAAAGAGACTATATCTTAGAATACATCTTTAATAAATACCCTAAAAACCACGTGGCTTTTTGCGGGGCAATATCTACTTTCAAATACCGCTCTAGTATCAGAGAAATAGGCAAAGTATACGGACTAAACAAACAAGAATTAGACACCTTATCTAGACATAGTTCCCCTTATGACTCTAACTCTGTAAGTGAACAGGTAAAATATTATGCTCAGATGCTACAGGGTTTCCCTAACCAGCGTACCATGCACGCTTGTGGAGTAATCATATCTGAGTATCCCCTATATGAGTTTTGCCCTTTTGATTATCCTCCCAAAGGATTTGCGGTGGCTCAATTCGATATGCATACTGCCATGGATATAGGTTTTGAGAAATTCGATATCCTCTCTCAAAGAGGTATAGGTCATATTAAAGAAGCAACCCAATTAATATTAAGCAATAGAAATATAAATGTAGATATAGAAAATGAAAAATTATTCAAGGATCACCCCTTGTGTAATGACTCTTTGCAAATAGGAAACACCATTGGATGTTTCTACATTGAGAGTCCTGCCATGAGAGGCTTGCTGAAAAAATTGCGATGTGATAATTACCTAACCCTAGTGGCTGCCTCTTCCATTATTCGCCCAGGAGTTGCTAAAAGCGGTATGATGCAAGAATATGTATTTCGTCATAACAACCCTGGTTGTTTTGAATATTTCCATCCAGTATTTGAGAAGGAATTACATCAAACCTATGGAATTATGGTCTATCAAGAAGATGTAATTAAAATTGCCTTACATTTCGCAGGCCTTGCTCCAAGTGATGGAGATGTACTTCGCCGAGCAATGAGCGGGAAGACCAGGAGCAAGCAAGCTCTAATAGATATTAAAGATAGGTTCTTTGATAATTGTAAGCAAAAGGGACACTCGTGGGACTTGACAAATAAGATATACAACCAAATAGAATCCTTCGCAGGTTATTCCTTCTGTAAAGCACACTCGGCATCTTATGCCGTGGAGAGTTATCAAAGTCTATATCTAAAGGTACACTATCCCTTAGAGTTTATAACAGCAGTTATCAATAATCAAGGAGGTTTTTATCGTACAGAGGTCTATTTACATGAAGCAAAAATGGCTGGAGCCATTGTGCATCCACCTTGTATTAATACAAGTAGTAAAACCTGTACATTAATAGGAAACAACCTTTACTTGGGTCTAATGTTTTTACAGTCTATAGCTGATTCTTTGATACAAAGCATAGAGACAGAACGCAAAAAAAGAGGTCCTTTTTTAGATATACAAGACTTTGTCCAAAGAATACCTATTGGAATAGAAACACTTCAAAATTTAATTTTTGCAGGAGCATTTTCATGTTTTGAAAAACAGAAAAGTGAACTTCTAATCTTAGCTAGGTTACTTATAGACAAGACTAAAAACCTTGATCAACCAACTTTACTACCCAAGACTTTACCTAAATACGATTTCCCTATCCTACCTAGAAGTATACAAGAGGATGCTTTTGATGAAATAGAACAATTGGGATTTAGTATAAGCTGTAGTGTATTTGACTTATTAAAGACCACATACAGAGGAAGCCTCATGGCTAAAGACTTAGTTTCTCATGAGAATCAAACAGTAAAAATGCTAGGTTATCTTATTTGTACTAAACACGTTCCTACTGTCAAAGGCAGCATGTATTTTGGTACCTGGATCGATGCCAAGGGCAATTATTTTGATTCCATTCACTTTCCCGATTCTCTGCAAAACAACCCCTTCACAGGTCCAGGGTGTTACCTACTACTTGTAAAAGTACAAGTAGCCTATAAGCAAGCAAGTGTAGAGGTAATAAAGATGGCTAGACTTCCCTTTATACAAGACCCTAGATACACTAACGATAAGTCATTGGGTAATAACTCAGGCTCATCGAAGTTAAAAGTAGATATCTCCACTACCAATAGGGCGCCCTACCCTAGAGCACATGAAATAAATTTACCGCGAACCAAACTAACATAGACAGCGTTAAGTTTCTTGCTTTAATTGTATTAAAGACTCCTGTTGCATATAAAATACACCAAAAAAAGTATAGGCATACCCAAAGAAGTTAGAGACTTCCTTGAAGTATGCCTAGTTTATCTTGACTATGCTTTTTTTGCTATTCTATACTATACTTTTCTATAGAGGTATGTGTATCTAGAAAATACTAGTTAGTCCACCACGTGTAGTATATTAGGTGAAGATATAAAGTCCTTAAAGCTATCGGCGATCTTTACAAAATAAGTCTTTAAAATAGCATCATGTACAACGGCATCCTTCTGGCTAGAACTACTTAAAAAAGAATTATGTTCTATCCCATAAGTATCATAAACCTTCTGTAATTGGCTCTGTTGATAAGAACCTTCAAAGTGCTCAGGTCCATTAGCATTATTAAAATAATAATACACTGCCCCGAAGTCCTTCTCAGCTAAAGAAAGACAAATCATATCCAAAGGATTTCTTCCATTACAAGAACCTATAGCTATCATCTGATTTGGCATTATATCAAAATAAGAACGCAAATATCTATTGCTAGCCATTAGCTCAAACAAATCCCACTGCTCTACAGCATCTTTATCCATTTTATCGTTTAACCACACAGCGCTAAAGCTATATAAACTAGCCTTAATGGTTTGAGTGGAATCTAGAGTCTTTAATAAAGTAGTATCAAAACAAATCTGTTTGTAATCTGTAGCAGTATCTCCACTATCGATAAGACCCGGAGAGACAAACCCTCCATTGTTTTGCAATAAAAACTCCTGGTAATCTAAAGGTAACTCCGCAAATCCAAACATATCTTTTAAGATGGACATTTGCTCCTGTAGTAACTCTTTAGTTAAAGGCGGGAAAGAATATAATAATTTCATGAAGTTAGATATATTTTTTGTTACTACAATATACATCTTTTTACGTTAAAAACTTCCAGAAATCACCATAGATTATTACAAGTAAGATTCTAAAATTAGTTGTTTTTATTTGAGAAGCAAAAGGATAAATTAATGCTGCTCACTTATATAAATCCTCCACCGAATTACAAGAAAAGAATCCGATAAAAACGCTTTACCTTACTACTATTCTAGACATAACTCACAATACTCTTGTGCTGTAAATATCTTATAAAAAATGTACTATCAATAGTGCAATTACAAGGGAGTTACTTACCTTAAATCACTCTTAAGAATGGACATAACTACCTTATCGTGAAATTCCCCGTCGCGAAAACATGCTTCTCTTAGAATTCCTTCTCTGACAAAGCCTGCTTTTTCATATGCTTTTACTCCTCCAATATTAGGGGCAGATACGGTTAACATAATTCGGTTTAAATCCAATTCCTTAAATCCATAACAAACAACTTGTTTTGTTACAATAGTCCCTATACCTTTACCCCATTGTGACTTATCTCCGATAAAAATAAAATATTCTCCGCTTTTATTTAATTTAGATAAATTAGAAATACCTGTATAACCTATAAGTTGCTGATTCGATTTTAAAAATATGCCTACATTGTAGGTGTTTTTCTCAATAAATAAACTCTCAAACCAATTTTTAATTTGATCCTTAGAGGACAATTTCTGAAAAAAACTCAAAGAATAATTTATTACTTCTTTATCGTTCAACCAAGTATAAAAAGGCGTGATATCTTCTGGTTTTAAAGGTTTTAATTCTATCATAATTACCTGTTTTGGTTTCCCTTCAAATATACTGGTATTTAAAAAACAATCTAAAAGATTGCTCATTTTATTTATTAACTTTAAATCACTTTAAAATTGGCATACTAATAGTTTTTTATGTGTCTTAAATAAAATTTCAACAAGAGGTTTTAACACAAGTAGTGATCACTCTAAAGTAGATGTATTACTAGTTTATGTATTGTATTTGTAGAATCAGCCCCAGACCCAATTCGTATTACTCTATCGCTAAAGATGGGCAAAGAATATAATAATTCCATGGAGTTAGGTACATTTACTTGTTACTACAGTATATATCTTCTTTCTTTTAAAACTCTCACAATTATCACCAGGTTTATCTTCAAAAATCAACTACAAAATAAGATATTGTAAGCCTAACCTTAAAGACTTCGATAAATTAATTAATTTTTTAAATTTTAGATTTATGACAACTCGCCAAATATATATAATAGAACCAACCTTCGACATCTAAAGAAGCTAGGGCGCTTAAAGCTTTTGCAAAAGCTTTGAAAATGAAGATTACAAAGAAAAGTGATATTAAAACAGAATTAATCCAAGCTATTGATAATTTAAACCTAGTGAAAGAAGGAAAATTACAAGCAAAACCTGCAAGAGCACTACTTAATGAGTTATAATATTTTAACTATAACTCCTTTTGATAGACAGATTAAAAAGCTGGTTAAAAAATATCCCTCTATTAAAAAGTTATTTTGAAGCATCCTTAAATGATTTATAGTAGTTTCCAAATCAAGGTACTCCATTGGGGGAAATCGCTATAAAGTACGTATGGCAATAAAATCCAAAGGGAAAGGTAAAGTACAGGCGTTAGAATTATTACTCACCTAATTATTGAAAATCAAACTCTTTACCTACTTTCTATTGATGATAAAAGTGAACACGAATCTATAAACGATAATGAAATTAAACAATTAATTAAACTCATAAAATAACAAAACGCACTACCAAAAAGTAGCGCGTTTTTAATTTTACATACTCAGTTATCTTTTAAGGGAAGCCATATCAATTACAAAACGATATTTCACATCACCTTTTAATAAACGCTCATAAGCTTTATTAATGTCTTGCATTTCAATAATTTCTATGTCTGAAGTAATGTTATGCTTACCACAGAAATCAAGCATTTCTTGCGTTTCTTTAATCCCTCCGATTAAAGATCCTGAGAAACTAATCCTATTGCGGATCAAACTAAATGCAGACACAGGTAAGGGATGCTCTGGAGCCCCTACAATGGTTAATCTTCCATCTCTTTTAATGAGTGCCAAATAAGCATTAATATCATGCTGAGCAGAAACGCAGTCCAAGATAAAATCCAGTGTTTCAGCATTTTGTTTCATTTGCTGACTATCACTTGATAAAATAACCTTATCAGCTCCTAGGCGTTTTGCATCTTCGACTTTTGATGGTGAAGTGGTAATTACAACCACGTATGCTCCCATAGCTTTAGCAAGCTTAACTCCCATATGACCTAAACCTCCAATTCCTACAATACCAACTTTTTGACCTGGTCCAACATTAGCATGTCTTAGTGGAGAAAAGGTAGTAACTCCAGCGCAAAGAAGTGGAGCTGTTGCTGCTAAGTCTAAATTTTCAGGTAGCCTTAACACAAAGTCCTCATCCACTACTACACTCTGGGAATAACCTCCAAAGGTCTGTATACTTGAATGTTTATCAAAGCTATTGTAAGTTCCAGTATTTCCAGTCTCACAATACTGCTCTACCCCATCTTTACAACTTTGACACTCACGGCAGCTATCCACCAGACAACCTACTCCAACTAAATCACCTACTTTATACTTGGTTACATCACTCCCTAGCTTTACAACCTTACCTACGATCTCATGACCTGGCACATTAGGATACTTGGTAGCTCCCCATTCGTTTCTAGCTGTATGAAGGTCAGAGTGACATACCCCACAATACAAAATATCTATCTCAACATCCTTAGGGGTAACTTCTCTGCGACTAATAGTCATTTGAGCTAAGTCTGCTTTGGGGCCCACAGCTCCAAATGCTTCTACGTTCTTTGTACTCATGGCTTTATACTTCTTTTAATTATTATAGTTTTTATTAGTTCTACAAGTTACAATGATTCGCAATTTTGTCTGTACTATTTTACCTTAAATATTTTCTAAAGTACACAAAAAAAACACTTCTATAATCTAAAACACCCTCTTAGGTTTTAGATTAAAGTATACCCTATAGCATTCAATTACCCATTAGAGGGCAAAACATGGGACTAAAGAAATTCTTAAACTCAAAAATATCCAATTAATTTTTAAACAAGTCAAACCAAAAGCTTTTAAAAATCAAGCGATAAAACGCTAATTTAAAGCAGCTGTGAGAATTAATTTTGGCTATAGTATAAAGTAGAGAAAACAAAAGAAGATACTTTTTTAGTAAAAAGTAAATAGAAAAAAAACCGTAGAGCTTTTTTTAAAAAGCTTGGCAGAAGAGTGGCTCTTTGTTAAAAAACCAGATAGTAGATACTATAATCCCCAGAGAAAAAACCTCCATTTACTTAACTCTTATTATCTAGTGATAAGAGCAAAGGATTCGTGTAATTCAGGTTTATTGGCAATAAAGCTCACCACCCATTTTTCTAACTGTTCTAACTGATAAGGCAACAAACTTTGAGTAGCCTTGTGTAATTCTTTATAAAAAAGCTCTGGATCGAAACTTACACTCTCCAAAACTCTTTTTGCATAATCAAACATACACTGTGTGTTCATAAGATATTTACATTAATCTAACCGGATCAAAGATACTTATTCTATATCAAAATCCAATAAATCAATTAATAAATATCCTTAAAAGATAGTTAATTTACATTATACATTTTTATTTCTTAATAAGAGTAAGAATTACACAACACAACAAGAGACAAAAGCCTATAGTATATAAAAAATGCAACATAACACGCTTTAATTTAAAGTCTCTCAAATACTTGGTTACTCTACTTGTGATATCCTTAGTGTTAAAGAGTAAAGTTAACAAGGCAGCCTCTCTTAAAAGTAGTGCCACTACAATTGGGAATACCAAAGTCTAAAGAGCTAATAACTCTGCCCCTTTTATAAAAACTAATTCTTATTAGCCGGATTTACCTAAAAGCTATTCATTGTACTTTACAAAGAAGCTTTTAGTAAGTGCCTAACTTTTTGGGGTATGACTAATATCGTAAAAGAGTGGATTTACGCATTTCAATTTTCTTCTAATAACTTAAAAGCAGAATACTACAATTTAGGAATAAACTCTTTATTAGTTTAGCTAAAAATGACAAGTCTATTTTGGGAAAATTTACTTACTTAAATAAAAATGAAATTAATCCTATATCCTCTAGAGAGTCTGTGGAGACAGCTTTCAATACCTACTGACCGATAAGCATCATGATTTGTTCAATAGGAGATATATACAACGATGCACCACCTAGAGAAAAAAAGCTACCAAGTCCCGATTACTCACTAGATGCATCACATACTGAATATGGAAATGGAAATGCAGAATATTACCCAGGTTCTAGAATAAGAGAAAGACAAGGACCAAATCCATATACTCAACCATTACTTCTCTATTAATAGCTGAATTCTTAGCTAAACGTCTAAACATTAGTTTTCTTTCTCTTGCATTCTTGGAGAATCTACAAAAACATCTCTAAACTTATCAGCTAATAACAAAGCTCTTTGTTTTACTGGGTTTGCATATTCAACTTCAAAAACAGAACAAGGTGTGTTTTGATTTCCCAATTAGTATTTTACTCTTTTAACCACTCCCTTAGCTTCGAAAGGATTTTCTTTAGCTAGCTCTTGAATCTCGGCCACCACTTCTTTCTGAGTTATAGTCCCTTGTTTTAAATTAGCAGCCAGAGGGTTAAACTTAAACTTTGTCATAAATCGAGCTATGTCTAGTTCCTGAACTAGTTCCTTTATTTTTTAAGTAATACCAATTCTACGATTCTACTCACTTGTTTGTTTAACTACTAGATTAACGCAAGCACCCGAGTAAGTACATCTTGTGAGATTAGATAATTATTCTACGGTTCCTAAGTTAAGCTTTTTGTGATTATTAAGAATATAGATCTGTAATGTTCTTGTGCTTTTATGGATTGAATATTTTTAAGGACATACTTTAGCCATTGGTAGGGATTAACGTCAGGTTTTTTACAGTCCGTAAAAAAAGTATGTAATAATCTAATAGGCTTCTATTAAATCTAAAGATTCGTGTAATTCTGGTTTTGCCTTTACATAAGCGTTAACCCAATCCCCTAATTGTTCTACTTCATAAGGTAACAAACTCTTTAAAGCTTTCTCTAATTCTTTATAAAACAAAGAAGGATCGAAACTAACATTAATTAAAACTGTCTTTGCAAAATCAAACATAAAACGTGTTCTCATAGCTGTGTTTTTAGTATTTTACTAGGGTAAACATAATAAATAAAAAATAAAATATCGAAAGAAGTGATGCTTTTTAATAGTATTTTAAGACTTCTTACCCACATTAGCATTTTTACAACTAAGGGGTTACATTTAAGAAACATTCAAGAAACAATTCGGTAAAATACATTACTTTACCCCATAGAAATACCCCTAGTGTTACTGCTTAAAAAAATGCAAGAAAAACTTGTCTATAGCTTTAAATACAAGAGGGAAAACAAGGTATAAAATTAAAAAATTCACATTGAAATAATTTGTAATTTGTCATCAAATTTTTTTGACTCAAATGCCCAAATACTAAACACTCTAATAACACCTTACATCACCTATGCTACGAAATTTTAATTGGTCGAAATTCGGAATTGTCATTTGTACAATTATATTTATAATAACAGCAGTAACTTTTGAAATCTTAGAGTTAGGAAGCCTACCAGCACAGTTCTTCGGAACCTTGCTTGGAGTGGTTATCACTGCTATTATTACCGTTTTATTATTACAGGGTCAAACCAAAAGCGAAATATTTCGTGAGCGAAATATGAGGATTTTTGTACAAAAACAAAAAATATTCTTTAATTTTTTACATCAATTAAATACAATTCTCCAGAAAGAAAACCTTCAAGTACATTTGAGTTACGATAAGACCATTGAAAGTGAAGTTTCCAATCTACAGGATTTATTATTTGAATTTGGTTTCTTACAAATGCATACTTCTGCTAAAACATATGATGCAGTTTTAAACTCTGTAGGGAATCTACTAGAACACAGTAATCAATTAAATAGCTTAGAGCAACGCACACAAAAAGATTTAGAGGTTTACTATGCTAAGATTAGTAAAGATTTTTTTGAAATGGTTACTATTCTACAAAGTGAATTATATCATGAAGCTCCAATAGAGGTAGATAGAGATAAAATATCTAGGATCATTAATTTATCATTTGCAATGACCCCACCACTTGACTCTTGTCAAAAACAATAAGCCCTTTTTTGTAAAGCTTTCATTATCAAAATATAGAAAACAATTATGCATAATTTAGATACTATAGACTTAAGACTTCTTGAGATATTAGGCGACAATTCGGACCTAACTACCAAAGAATTAGCCCAAATGGTTAATCTTTCTCCTACTCCAGTTTTTGAAAGGGTAAAAAGATTAAAGAAAGAAGGTTTTATCAAAAAATATATTGCCTTAATAGATCCCGAAAAACTAAACAGAGGATTTGTGGTGTTTTGTCACATTAAATTAAAACAACACAAAAAGCTCTTCAACAATAAATTCATAGAGGATATCGACCAAATTGACGAAGTAGTAGAATGCTATAATGTATCGGGAGAGTATGACTTTTTACTAAAAGTTTACGCCAATGATATGAAACATTACCAAGATTTTGTTTTCAATAAACTTTCCTTATTAGATAGTATAGGTAGTACACACAGCTCCTTTGTAATGAGAGAGATTAAGAATCAACACAATGTAGCCATTGGTCTGTTACAAAACGGTTGATTAAAAGCTGCATTGAGCTAATTTAAATCAATAAATAAAAGTGTAAAACACTCCCCTTGCAATACTGTATTTATCTATAGTTTAGAAGCTGACTCGCCAAATAAATACTTCAGGATTACTGGCATATTTTCCTATGCCCAGGCCAAATCACCAAGAAAGTTGCATTTAAGAGTAGTTTACTTTGGAATCTAAAAACTTGTTTTAACCTTGCTTGTAAACCATAATAACAAACTTATATTTAAGTATTATTCCAAAGGCTACGCCCAAAGCTTTTCAAATCAAATCATTACTTTTTCATATAGTGTTTGGTAGATAAAGCCATCTATTTTCTAAGGCTTTTTTTACTGTATAGTATCTTAATTTCTGCAACAAAAATCATTGTTCTAAAGTTCTTAAATAACCCTTTGAAGAATTACCTTTGTAAAAAGTAAAAGCTCTTAGAATCTACCCTTGCTAAAAAGGGGGCATATCTAAGAGATTAACTTAAGGGAATAAGCTATGAGATACGAATTAGTTACAACAAGCATAGCTAAGAAAATTTAGAAAAATAAACCATGTTAAAATCATTTTTTACTTTAAATAAAACAAACAGACAATGGCATTTACCTATAGTTGCAGGACTATCGGTGGGTATTCCATTGCTTTTGGGTTGGTGGTTAAACAATTTGGAAGCAGGAAAATTAGGTTCATTAGCAGGACTCTCTATTCTATACATTCAATCCAACCAATTAATTGAGCGAATGACTATACTGATGATCTGCTGTTTTGGTATTATGGTATCTTTTACGGTTGGTTTGTTATTTTCATTCAATTTATATTTAGCCCCCTTTGCCCTGGCATTTTTATCCTTTGCGGTTCATTATTCTTTATATAAACTTAATTTGACCCGTCCACCAGGGAATTTCTTTTTCATAATGTTGGCCTCCATGGCCATTTGTACGCCCTTTGATTTAGCAAGTATCCCACAGAAAGTTGGATACGTTGCCATGGGAACTATTTTCACCTGTGCTCTGGCATTAATTTATAGTTTACTAACCTTAAAACAAACCAGCGAAATACAAGTTAAATTCCCTCGAAAAAAAGAGTACACTAATATTGTAGAGTCACTAACCTTTGGATTTTTCATGGGTGCATCCCTAGCCGTGGCTTTTTTATTAAAATTAGATAATCCATATTGGATACCTATTTCTGCCCTTGCTGTTATGCAAGGTAGTAGTAGCAAACACATTGGCCTAAGAGCAAGTCAACGTATCATAGGTACTTTAGCTGGACTTGGTATTACCTGGTTAATATCTTTTGCAAATCCAGATGCACTATTTATAGTAATCAGCATTGTTTTTCTACAGATAATTGTTGAATTTTTAGTGGTAAGGAACTATGCCTTAGCAGTGATTTTCATTACCGTACTAACCATATTTTTAGCAGAAGCAGGTGGTGATCTTTCCGCTGATACCAACCAAGTTTTTACGGCCCGATTCATAGATATCCTTATCGGTAGTACAATTGGAATTATTGGCGGATGGGTATTGTTTCATGAAAAATTACATTTTCAAACTACAATGCGCTTAAAAAAGTCCAAAGTAATTATGAGAAATTTACGCAAAGACAAAAACAATAAGTCCTAGCTTAGAGCTTTAGACTGTATTTTATCTATGTGATATACAACCTTTAAAAGTGTATATTTTTTCCTATTGTTTTGCAATAGGCTTTAGCTTACTCTACAGAGTACTTATATCCATTTTACTGCTTGTTTTAATTGAGCTTAATCAGGCGATTAATTAAAATTCTATGGATTAGCAAAGCCAAATGTTACTATGGATAATTTTAGTAACAAAAAAAATTGAACAAGTTTTTTTTCTCTAGGCATTGTATTTTGTTATCACCTTTGTTTTTCTTTGATAGATATCCCCTATAAAGAACTATCACATTCTACACACAACTTGATCGAAAATCTTAGCTTTCGTTTTACTTACACGAGCAAAAAAGATTACAGAAAAAGATCCATTAGTCTTAGAAAAAAACTAAAAAGACATCCCAATAGGCTAAGCAAAATACTTATATTTGTTTTATCCCTAAGGTGGTGTGTTCTCAAAACAAAACACTACCTTAGAGTACTAACACCTTAAAAAAACTACTATGAAAACAATTGGATGGATTGGTCTAGGTAATATGGGAGTACCTATGGCTATAAACTTATTGAAGAAAAACTATACTGTTACAGGTTTACTTAGAAAACCTGGGCAAACAAGCCCCGTTAGCACATATGGAGCTAAAACAACTCCCGATATGCAAGAGGTAATTCAAAACTCTCAGGTCATCTTCCTTACTCTACCCAATGATAGTGCTTGCCATGAAGTTTTCCAACAAATAATTACTTACCCTATTCAAGGAAAAACCTTTATTAATTCTAGTACTATTTCACCAAATGCAGCCCAAGAACTAAGTGAGTTATTAAGCAAATTTGACGCTATTTATTTAGATGCTCCAGTATCAGGTAGTGTTAAACCTGCACAGGATGGAACTTTACTATTTTTAATTGGAGCAAAAAACCAAAAAGACTACACCGATAACCAAGAGTTCTTTGAAATACTAGCAAGTAAACACTATCTATTAGGAACTCCAGGGATGGGGAGCAAAGCTAAACTAGCCATTAATTATTATATGTCTATTGTAGTGGATGGTTTTGCTGAAACAGTATTATTTGCACAAGAACAAGGCATTGATAGAAATATGATGACTCAAATTGTAAATGATAGCGCTTGTGGCTCTGCCATGACACAAATTAAAACACCTAGTGTTTTACAGGATGATTATCCCACTGCATTTCCATTAAAATTTATGCTCAAAGACATTCTTTTAGCTCAATCACAAAACTGGGACACCCCACTTTTACAAGCTGTAGCCCAGAGCTACCAAAAGGCCTCAGATATTGGGTATGCCGATCAGGACCTAATGGCAGTAATTAAAGCGGTTAAATATTAAAACCAAAACCAATATATGCAATTACTACAACAAATTATCGAACAAGCTTGGCTGGATAGATCTTTATTAAAAGAGTCTAATACCCAAGAAGCTATCCAACAGGTCATCTCTCTTTTGGATCAAGGACAGCTAAGAATTGCTCAAAAAACAGACAACCAATGGATAGTTAACCAATGGGTAAAGAAAGCGGTGCTTTTGTATTTTCCAATTCAAAAAATGCAAACCCTAGAGGTAGGTATTTTTCAATACCATGACAAGATACCCTTAAAGACGGATTATGCAAGCAAAGATATTAGAGTAGTACCCAATGCAGTAGCACGTTATGGGGCATATATTGCCAAAGAAGTTGTTCTTATGCCTAGCTACATTAACATTGGAGCATATGTTGACCAAGGCACAATGGTAGATACTTGGGCCACTGTGGGATCTTGCGCACAAATTGGCAAGAGAGTTCACTTATCTGGTGGTGTGGGAATTGGGGGTGTTTTAGAACCTCTTCAGGCTGGACCAGTTATAATTGAAGACGACGCCTTTATTGGTTCACGCTGTATACTTGTCGAGGGAGTTATCATTGGAGAAAGAGCCGTTTTAGGAGCTAATGTTGTCATTACTAAATCAACTAAGATTATCGACGTCTCACAACCAGAACCAGTTCACTATACTGGATATGTTCCAGCAGACTCAGTGGTTATCCCTGGATCATACACCAAAGAATTTCCAGCGGGTAATTATCAAGTTCCCTGTGCATTAATCATAGGTAAAAGAAAAGCCTCGACGGATATTAAAACATCTTTAAACCAAACACTTAGAGAATTTAATGTTGCCGTATAAACAACAACAATACACATCTATAGAGAAAAATAGTTCTAGATAATTCTAAAATCTAGCTCGGGGGTAAATTTAACCTACCTACTCTTACTTTCAAAGCCTTAACCCTGTTTGTCTACACCCGGCAAACAGGGTTATTATTTTTTGGAGTTTTTAAGTCTATATTAAATTATAAAACACGAGCTAATACACCCAAGTGTTAAAGCTCTAAAGACTTGTATTTCGAGGGTAAGAATAGTTTTTTTATTGACTTTTTTTTAACTATTTTTGCAGCTTACAACAACAACTTAATATACACAACACAATGATTCATTTCTTCGAAAACCCTTCGAGAAAGTTCTATGCTGTAGAAGCTCAGAACGATTTATCTAAGGAAGATATCCAAAAGTTAAACTGGTTATTTGGTAATGCACACTACTTAAATCAAACCAGTATTGAAAAAGCTTTGGTAGGTCCACGTGCCAGTATGGTAACACCATGGAGTACCAACGCGGTAGAGATTACTCAAAACATGGATATTCAAGGCATTATCCGCATTGAGGAATTTCAAAGCCTAGAGGACACAGAAGATTTCGATCCAATGTTATCTCAAAAATTCCCTAGTTTAGATCAAAATATCTTTCACATTGATATTGCTCCAGAAAAAATTGCCTATATCGATGATATAGCAGCCTATAACCAGCAAGAAGGACTGGCTTTAAACCAAGAAGAAGTTGAATACTTAAACAATCTGTGTAAAAAACTAGGACGTAAATTAACCGACTCAGAAGTCTTTGGTTTCTCCCAAGTAAATTCAGAGCACTGTCGCCATAAAATATTTGGTGGTACCTTTATTATCGATGGACAGGAAAAACCAAGTTCTCTATTTAATTTAATTAAAGAAACTTCTAAGCAGAATCCCAACGATATAGTATCGGCCTACAAAGACAACGTAGCCTTTATCAAAGGTCCAAAAGTAACTCAATTTGCACCTGCATCACCAGACAAACCAGATTTTTATAAAGAAACAGAATTTGACTCGGTTATTTCATTGAAAGCCGAAACACATAACTTCCCTACAACTGTAGAGCCTTTTAACGGTGCTGCAACTGGAAGTGGTGGAGAAATCCGCGACCGTTTAGCAGGTGGACAAGGTTCTTTACCTCTAGCTGGAACAGCAGTTTATATGACTGCTTACTCTAGATTGCTTAAAGATCGTCCATGGGAACAAAAACTACAACAAAGAGACTGGTTATACCAAAGTCCTATTGATATTTTAATTAAAGCCTCTAATGGAGCTTCTGATTTTGGTAACAAATTCGGTCAGCCCTTAATTGCAGGTTCCGTACTTACTTTTGAACACCAGGAACAAGATCAAATTCTTGGATATGACAAAGTAATTATGCAAGCTGGAGGAGTTGGTTATGGTAAAAAAGACCAAGCTATTAAACACACACCTCAGCAAGGGGATCAAATCGTTATCCTTGGTGGGGAAAACTACCGCATTGGTATGGGAGGTGCAGCAGTATCTTCAGCCAATACAGGAGCTTTTGGTTCAGGAATTGAATTAAACGCTATTCAACGTAGTAATCCAGAGATGCAAAAAAGAGCTGCCAATGCTATTCGTGGTATGGTAGAATCTGAGCACAACCCAATTGTGTCTATACACGATCACGGGGCTGGAGGACACTTAAACTGTTTATCAGAACTAGTAGAAGAAACTGGAGGTAATATCGATTTAGATAAATTGCCTATTGGAGACCCTACCCTATCTGCTAAAGAGACTATTGGTAATGAGTCACAAGAGAGAATGGGACTTGTTATTGGTAAAAAAGATATTGAAATCCTAGAGAGAGTTGCTCAAAGAGAACGCGCACCTATGTATACGGTTGGAGAAGTAACTAACGACAATCACTTTACTATTGCTTCGAAAACCACAGGGGACAAACCAATGGATTTTGCCCTTAATGATATGTTTGGAAGCTCTCCTAAGACAATTATGCAAGACTCTACCATAGAGCAAAATTTTGAAGAGTTACAATACCAAACTAAAGATATTCCATTATACTTAGATCAAGTTTTACAATTAGAGGCTGTAGCTAGTAAAGACTGGCTTACCAATAAAGTAGACCGCTGCGTTGGAGGTAGAGTAGCTAAGCAACAATGCGCTGGTCCATTGCAATTACCTTTAAATAACCTAGGAGCTATGGCTCTAGACTTTAAAGGAAAACAGGGAATAGCAACAAGTATTGGACATGCACCAGTGGTGGCTTTAATCGATCCTGCAAAAGGAAGTAGAAATGCCATCGGTGAGGCTTTATCCAATATTGTATGGGCTCCATTAAAAGACGGATTAAAGAGCGTTTCTTTATCTGCTAACTGGATGTGGGCTTGTAACAACCCTGGAGAAGATGCTCGTTTGTACAAAGCAGTAGAGGCTTGTTCAGAGTTCGCTATTGATTTAGGTATTAATATCCCTACAGGAAAAGACTCTTTATCGATGAAGCAAAAATATCCAAACCGCGATGTTATTGCTCCTGGTACAGTAATTATTTCTGCAGCAGCTAATACCACAGATATTACAAAGATTGTAGAGCCTGTTTTAAATAAAAATGCTGGTTCTATCTATTATATTAACCTATCGAAAGATGAGTTACAATTAGGAGGTTCTTCTTTTGCTCAAATCTTGAACAAAATAGGTAACCAAGCTCCTACTATTAAAGATGCTGGATACTTTAAAACAGCTTTCAATACAGTGCAGGAGTTAGTTCAAAAAGATTTAGTAGCTGCAGGTCACGATATAGGAAGTGGTGGTTTAATTACTACTTTATTAGAAATGAGTTTTGCAGATACCAATCTAGGTGCTAATTATAACTTAAGTGTTCTTGGACAAAAAGACACCGTAAAGACTTTATTTAACGAGAATATCGCTTTAGTTATTCAAGCAGTAGAAGATAAAGCTTTTGAAGAAATACTAAAGGCTAATAATATAGAAATCCTTAAAATTGGACAAGTAACCGATAAGGAACAGGTCAGCATTGTTAATTTTGATGATAGTTTTAATTTCGATGTACCTCAAAGTAGAGATACTTGGTTTAAAACATCTTACTTATTAGATCAAAAACAAAGTAAAAATAATACGGCAACTCAGCGCTATAACAATTACAAAAACCAAAGATTAAACTTTGAGTTCCCAGCAGATTTCGATGGAAAAATGCCAGTAATTGACCCTAGTAAACCTCGTCCAAAAGCAGCTATTATCCGTGAGAAAGGAAGTAACTCAGAGAGAGAAGTTGCCAATGCGATGTACCAGGCAGGTTTTGATGTAAAAGACGTTCACATGACAGACTTAATAAGCGGTCGTGAAACTTTAGAAGACATCCAATTCATCGCAGCAGTTGGAGGATTCTCTAACTCCGATGTACTGGGTTCTGCAAAAGGATGGGCTGGTGCTTTCCTATACAATGAAAAAGCAAATACCGCCTTAAAAAACTTCTTTGCAAGAAAAGACACTCTATCGGTAGGTATTTGTAATGGTTGTCAGTTATTTATGGAATTGGAATTAATTAATCCAGAGCATAAAGTACATGGAAAAATGTTACATAATGACTCTTTAAAACACGAGAGTAACTTCACTTCTGTAACAATTCAGCCAAATAATTCTGTTATGCTTTCTTCTTTACAAGGAAGTACATTAGGAGTTTGGATTTCTCATGGTGAGGGTAAATTCAACCTTCCTGAAAATCAAGAATCTTACAATATTGTAGCTAAATATGCTTACCAAGACTATCCGGCAAACCCAAATGGTTCAGATTACAACACAGCAATGATGTGTGATACAACAGGTCGTCACTTAGTAATGATGCCACATATTGAACGTTCTTTATTCCAATGGCATTGGGCAAACTACCCACAAGGTAGAAAAGACCAAGTTTCTCCATGGATGCAAGCATTTGTTAATGCAAAGAACTGGATCGAACAAAATAATGCTAAATAACGTATTTAGCACAAAACAATACACAAAAAAAGGCTATCTCATTACAAAAATGAGGTAGCCTTTTTCAATATATGTATTCTCTTTTTTGAGCTTTTACATTTAGCTCATAAAAATTTGATAAAATACTGCAAAGAATTTCTCTCTAATATTTGGGCTCTACACAAACCTTAATAGTATATCGATATAGATTGCTTTTGGCATACCCCAAACAACATCATCTTTACTAATTTTAGCATAAGGACACAAGTTAGCCCCTCAAAGAGTATAACTCCCAACAAACAACAGGTCATATTCCAATAGGTTGTAAACTGGAAGATTAGTGGATTAACTCAAGCTCCTTGCGATCAAGCTCAAAATTTGAAAACTTCCACATTTAGTTATTGAGTGATTAAATATCAAAGCAAAATATCAATTTTCATCGTGAGAGTGCATTTATTACTATCATAAAATATACTAGCCTGTCTTTGATAGGAAGGCTATATTTTAATAGGCTTGAATTAAAACTTCTGAAGGAATATGCAATTTTTTGGATAAGGTTCGGATCATATCTAAAGATAGTTTTCGCTTTCTATTTAAAATTTCACTTGCTCTACTTTTTAATCCAATCATTTCTGCTAAATCATTTTGTGTATAGCCCATTTGCTCCATTCTAAATTTAATCGCCTCAATTGGATCTGGTAAGTCCACAGGATAATGTTCTTTTTCATATTTTTCAATCAACATCCCCAAAATCTCCAATTCATCACTATCTTTGGTTCCAGGAAGCGCATCAAAAATTAACTCTAGTCTTTCTAAAGCTACTTCGTAATCTTGTTCTGATTTGATAGGTTTCAATTTCATAATCTAAATGTTATTAGCATTAATTTTATCATATTCTGCGTGAGTACCTATAAAGCGAATCCACATCATTTGATGCTCAAAGTTTACTTTGACAATTAATCGGTAATGATTCCCTTTAATATTAAAACATATTCTATTATCCTCTAATATACTTGCACTTGGATATTCTGACTTTATTTCATTACTATTTTTCCAAGTTGCTTTTTGTGCTTCTTGATACCAAGCCTTTAATTGCTGCTCACTATCTGCATGTTTTGTCCAAAAAACACGCAATGTTTTGATTGCTATTACTCTCAATTTAAATAGTTTATACAAAGTTATAAAATATTTCCCAATACGGGAACTTTTTTTAATATTTTATTGAATCTCTTCCTAAGATATGTCCATACCCGCAGAGTAAAAAACAAACTTTAGCTCAGAGACTTCCTTGATTTGTGCCCATCCTAGTGAGTGAATCTTGCGGGCTTGAGAAATTATTTGAAGTAGATTATAAAAAATAAGCCAAACAAGAGTGGCATACAACTATTAAAGTACTCTACCACTATTTTCTGACAAGGGTAGTACTACTTATAATTTTAAGATTGCCTTGTGACTTAGCTCTCTATTAGACCTACTGATATTATAATCTTTTGACAAGGCCATCCATTTAGCAAGTGCAAAGCTAAAAGTTCTTTAATCACTCTTTCTGAGTCCCCTTGTAAAACTTCTTGAGTAGTTTAGTCAAAGCATCTAAATTAATACTTAGTTGGCTGTTATTTACACTCTGATGTGGCTGATAAACTAAAGCCCCCATACCATTTACTCCAACATAAGCTAAGCGATCAAGTAAAGATCTATCTGAGTAAGAAACACCTTGAAAACCAAGGAAACTATCAAAAAGAAACCTTCCTCATCCCTCAGATAAACTATCATTAAAAACTTCAGCTAGAAGCTCAAAAAAGATTTTTATCTAGCTCAATCACACCACACTGAAAATATTTTAAGAAATGATTCTAAAGAAATCACACCTTTTTACTCAAGGTTGATAGCCCAACACCAGATCTTTGCCACAGACCTCTTGAGTAAGCTGTATTTTCAATATTGGATTGCCAATGCTCTGGGCGATTTTGTTTTCTGCCTTTGATAAGGATATAAATACCATCATAGTGGTATTTAAGGCTTAATAATCAATATAACTACTACCATAGTAGTAGTACAACTATACTAAAAACAATGTAATAAACTATGTCTGTTAGACTATAATATAACAGAATAATAACCAGTAACACAGCGAGTTAACAATAAGGACTAAAATGGCGCTAAAAATCTACAAGTTTTCCATAGTTTGAATGTCCCCTGATCTAGGCAAGCTGAGCTTTTGGACTCGGATGCTTTTAATTTAAATGCACTTCTAAAAAACTCAATACTTTATCGTGAAACAAATCAAAATCCCTTAAAGGTCCGCTCATCCCACCGTGCTGTGCATCCTGGACTACCCACATTTGTTTTTGCTCAGGCAATAAAGAGTATATCTTCTGACTCATCCAAACAGGCGTACGATCGTCCTTTTCTCCAACAATTAAAAAGGTAGATTTATTAAATTTTGGTGCTAAATATATTGGTTGAAGCTCACTAGGATAGTCTTTAGGTACTATAAGATTGCTTTTATCTTTATCAAGAACTTTGATAAGTCCCTGGACAGCATCTGAAAATGAGCTCATCAGACCAATAGCTACAAAAGCTTTAATATTTTCATATTTACTGGCCGCCGCCATAGAAAGGTATGCCCCGGTTGACCAGCCGTATAGGGCTAAATTATTCTTATCTACCTCATCTTGCTGTAACACTTGTTTTATCACAGCATCGTAATCAAGTAAGAGCTCCGAATAAACTAAATAATTGGTATCCATTTCCCATTGGCTACTCTGGCCAAAGCCGCGCCAGTCGAAGGTCACAACATTATAACCTTTACTTGTGAAAAATTGTGCGTGAGACAGCTGCTGATAGGACATATTCCCAGCATCGCCATTGGCAATGATTATAGTGGGACGTGGTGTCTTATCAAGGGTTTTGTAAGGCTGTTTTACGGGATTTTCCCACATATCACTCCTTTGCTCTTCTGAGGCAGCATCTTGAGCGGGAAACAACCATGTTTTAATCTTCAGACCATCAGATGTAGTTACATCTAGGTCTTTGTAAATCAATGAGAGTTTTTCAGGATAAAACCTATATACTCTATCTGGTTTAATAGCAAAACTGGTTATACTTATCAATAAAGTTAACACACAAAAAGACACTGTTTTAACTCTTTGCTTCATCTTACAAATTATTATGTTTTTAACTAACACTAGAGCCCATAATGGATCCCCCTTTAATAGACCCATATATTATTTTAAAGAGAGCTAATTCACTTGTTTGTATACTTACAAAGCACAAGTTAGTGAATTAAGAAAAACATTCAACAGTCCTCTGGCTTGAAAAACTAGAATGGCCTTAAAAAACCTCTATCCTACTTTTGTGATTTACTATCTAGATAATTTTAAGACAATAAAAAACAGTTTTATAGTTGCCAAAATCGCTAAGACAAGCCTCTACCGAGTATTGTCTTATATATGGCTGTTTTGTAAAAAAGGTTATAATAAGCGAAAAAAAGGGGGCTGCCTTTAGTAAGACAACCCCCTTGGTAAACAATATCTTTTAAAAGTTAAATGCAACAATATTTTCAAAACCCACAAAAAAAGATTACACTTTAATTAAATCAAATAGCTAAAAAAGTATCCTATAGTTTTATAATAAGGAATTTAAATTACAAAAGTATTCTTTTAAACTCCTTATTATAAATAAAATAACTTACTCTTGAGATTCTTTTTCTAAGTGTCTTTGTTTTAATATCTGTTCTACCTGAGTTAAAGAATACCCTTTTACCTTAATTAGTAATAAATAGTGATAAAGTAAATCTGCAGCTTCATTTAAAAACAATTCCTTACTATCGCTCATTGCTTCTATAACCAGCTCTACAGCCTCCTCTCCTACTTTTTGAGCTACCTTAGCTATCCCTTTACTTTGCAAAGCATAGGTATAAGAACCGGGCTGTTTTTGCTCTAGTTTAAGAGCTATAATTTGTTCTAATTCTTGGGTAAAACCACTAGAGCGATCTAAATT
Organism: uncultured Flavobacterium sp.; assembly: GCA_947632215.1. Taxonomy (GTDB): domain Bacteria; phylum Bacteroidota; class Bacteroidia; order Flavobacteriales; family Flavobacteriaceae; genus Flavobacterium. The sequence continues at coordinate 24,888 of CANROJ010000005.1, forward strand.
ATTTGGAGCGGAAGTAGAGTTATCTAAGCTTATTTCTTGGGTAAAACAGCTCTTAGTTCCCTTATGGCATACTGCCTTTGGAGCCTTTACCAAAATTAGCAAAGTATCCCCATCACAGTCTAAACTCATTTGGACAATATCTAAAAAATTGCCTGAAGTTTCTCCCTTAGTCCATAAACTCTTCTTACTTCTACTATAAAAGGTAACTCTACCTTGAGCTACACTTTTCAGGTAGGCTTGCTGATTCATATAACCAAGCATTAAGACTTGTCTTGTGTCACTACACTGAATAATGGCTGGAATTAATCCATTTCCCTTATCAAAATCTATCTTGTCTAACATCACTTTTAGGAATTTATAAATTAGCTAAGGCTTGTTTAATCTCACAAATACTGACTCTATTGTAGTGAAATACACTAGCTCCCAGTGCTGCACTAGCACCAGTGCTAGCTAATACCTTAGTAAAATCATCCACACTTCCTGCTCCTCCTGAGGCAATAACTGGTATATCCACTCCTTGAGCTACCTCACGGGTAACATCAAGAGCAAATCCGCTACACACGCCATCATTATTCATAGAGGTAAGAAGGATTTGACCTGCTCCTAAGTCTTGCACTTCTTTAGCCCACTGCACCGCGGTATAATCTGTCTTTTGAGTACCTCCTTTGCTAAACACCCACCAGGTTTGGTCAATTTTCTTTACATCAATGGCTACAATAACTTTGTCGGAGCCCAGCTCTTGCACTAACTCTTTTAATAAATTAGGATTTTCTAAAACACTTGATGCAACTGAAATCTTACTTGCCCCACTTTCTAATAATTTCTTAGCCTGCTCCACGGTTTTAATTCCGCCTCCAACGCTAAAAGGAATAGAAATCTCTTTACCAACTTGTTTAATTAAATCAAAGAAAGGCTCTTTATTTTCTAAAGTAGCACTTATGTCTAAAAATACTAACTCATCTGCTCCTTGGCTTTGGTACGCTTTGGCCATAACAATAGGATCACCTAAGGTTTTAATATCCACAAAATTGATTCCTTTTACTACCTGATTATTTAAAATATCCATACAGGCAACTATTTTTTTTCCTACCATAAGTTCTCTAATTCTTTTAATGAGATTTTATTTTCATATATAGCCTTACCAACTATTGCTCCATAGCATCCTATTTGCTTTAACTCTTGTAAATCTTCTAAGGAGCTAATACCACCAGATGCAATTAACTTTAATTTATTTTGTTTTAATATTTGTTTATACAAGCTCACACTAGGTCCTTGTAACATACCATCTTTATCAATATCAGTAACTATAGCATATTGTACTGATTTAAGGATATACTGATTCAAGTAAGAAAGTATCTCGGTGTCACTTTGATCTAACCAACCTCTTGTTTTAATCATAGAATCTTTAGAGTCAGCACCCAATATCACCTTATCTGATCCATACTGATTTAGCCATTTTTCAAATAAATCAGGATCTTTATAAGCTATACTACCCACACTTATTTGGCTTGCCCCACAATCAAAAGCTCTTTGGACTTGGTCTGTGCTAGAGAGTCCACCCGAGAAATCAACCCTTAGTGAAGTTGCGTTACAGATCTTTTCTAAAGACTTATAATTAACCACCTTTGCGGATTTTGCCCCATCTAGATCTACTAGGTGTAAATGAGTTAATCCATGATCCTGAAAAGATTTAGCTAAGTCTACTACATTGCTAGAATATATTTTTTGTGTAGAATAATCACCCTTACTAAGTCGTACCGATTTTCCCTCTATAATATCGATGGCTGGAATTATTATCATTTGCTTATCGCTTTATTTATTTTTTTCTCTTACTACGGCCTTGAATAAAGAAACAGCAGTACTCTAAATTTCTTTGTCTTTCGCTCTTTAGTTACAATACTCCCTTACTACTAGGAATACTATAATTTTGGTTCTTTGAAGTGGCTAATCTTAGTGCTTTAGCAAAGCATTTAAAAATAGACTCTATCTTATGATGCTCATTATCTCCGGTTGCCTTTATGTTTAAATTACATCCTGCACCTTGACAAAAACTCTCAAAGAAATGAGAGAACATCTCACAAGGCATATCACCTACTTTTTCTCTTTTAAAATCTGCATCCCACACTAAAAATGGGCGATTACTAAAGTCAATAGCCACTGAGGTTAAAGCATCATCCATTGGAAGAGAGAATCCATATCTTTCAATAGCTTTTTTACTACCTAAGGCTTCTTGAAAAGCTTGTCCTAAAGCTAGTGCGGTATCTTCTATAGTGTGGTGCTCATCTACCCATAGATCGCCTTTTACTTTAACTTGCAGCCCGATGTTTCCATGCTTTTGAATTTGAGCTAACATATGGTCAAAAAAGCCTAAACCACTTTGTATATCACAACACTTGCTCCAATCCAGGTTTACCATCACCTCTATGTCTGTCTCCTTAGTTTTTCTTTGAACTCTAGCGGTTCTATACTGACCTTTTAAAAAAGTATAGATTTCTTGCCATTCTTTAGTAAACAGAGCTACCTCTTGTTTGCCTTGTATATCAGTATTAGTAGTTGGATCAACAATAACAATACTTTTAGCTCCTAGGTTCTTTGCTAATTGCAGATCACTTAAACGGTCGCCTATAACAAAAGAGTTTTCTAAATCATACTGGCCATAAACATATTTGCTTAACATCCCTATACCTGGTTTTCTATTGATAGAGTTCTCACTAGGTAAAGAAGGATCAATAAAAATATCTGCAAAACTTACTCCCTGACTCTCTAAGAGTTGGATCATTGCATTTTGTACTGGCCAGAAATCCTCCAGGGCAAAACTATCGGTTCCCAATCCATCTTGATTACTTACCAAAACAAGCACATAGTCGGTTTCTTTAGCAATTCTACTCAGACAAACCACTACATCTTTTACATATCGCATCTTTTGAAAACTATCGATTTGAAAATCTTCTGGCTCCTGTAATATGGTTCCATCTCTATCTATAAATAATACTTTCTTTTTCATTTTAAAGGTTTTTTAAACACTGAATTACTAACTTATTCTCTAAAGGGGTTCCCACTGATATACGCAAAGCCCCTGGCTTGACCCCTTGCCTATCTCTTACCAAAATACCCTTGTCAAGTAAGGCATTGTAAACTTTTGTGGCATCAAGAAAGACTACCAATAAAAAGTTAGCATCCGAGGGGTAAACCTTCTTCACTAAAGGTAGTAAGGCTAATTCTTGACTCAGAAACTCTCTTTGGTCTATAATCCACTGGGTAGTTTGCTTGACAAAGTTGCTGTTTTGTAAAACCTCTATAGCTTTTTCTTGATTGACTTGACTAATATTATAGGGAGATTTAACTTTGTTGAAAATCTCTACTAACTCCTGGTCCATAAAAGCCATTCCAATGCGAAGAGCTGCCCCGGCCCAAGCCTTAGATAAAGTCTGCAGTACAATTACATTATTACAACAAAGAAAACTATCTTGCAGAAAAGGTTTCTGTGCAAAATCAATATAAGCCTGATCTAAAATAACGATACCTTGAAACTCTTGAATAAGCTTCTGGATCAAGTCCGTATCTAAAAGATTTCCAGTGGGGTTATTTACCTGACAGATAAACAACAACTTTGCATCTTGCACCTGTAATACCTCTTGAACTACTCTATCAGACAAACTAAAATCCTGTTCTAGGTTTACCTCAACAATAGGGGTTTGATGAATATCTCCATAAACCTTATACATACCGTAGCTAGGTCGCAGGACAACAGCCTTGTCTACTAAAGGTTGACAGAAGATGCGAAACGCTAAATCAATTACCTCATCACTACCATTGGAAAGAAATATATTTTGTTGTGGAATTTGCTTTACCTTAGATAAAATCTGTTTTACTTTACTTTGGTATGGATCACAATACCTATTATATTCTCCAAATGGATTCTCATTGGCATCTAACAAGACAACTTGCTTCTCTAGGTAATCCAACTTCTCTGACCTAGCACTACTATAAGGCTGTAAATTCCAAATATTTGGTCTAACAACACTTTGGAATTCTATATTTTTACTTTTCATCTTGAATCTTTTTTAATCGGATACTCACTGCCATTTTGTGTGCAAGTAATCCTTCGCTTTGTGCTAATACTTCAATGGTTGGTCCTAAATTTTCAATGCCTTGTTGGCTGATGCTCTGAAAGGTAATTTGCTTGGAAAAGCTATCCACGCTAAGTCCGCTATATCCCCTAGCATACCCACTAGTTGGTAAGGTATGATTGGTACCTGAGGCATAATCACCTGCACTCTCACAGGCATATTTACCTAAGAAAACCGAACCTGCGTTTTGTATTTGACCCACATAATCACAGGCATTTTCAAAACTAAGTATAAGGTGCTCCGGGGCATACACATTACTGAATTCGATACACTGAGCCAGTGTAGAGAAATACACACAAAAACTATTCTCTAAAGCCTCTTTGGCTATTGCAGCTCTAGGCAAATCTTCACATTGTGTTTCGATGGCCTGTTTTACTTGAGCGATTTTCTCTAAAGAAGTACTCAAAAGAACAACCTGAGAATCCACACCATGCTCACATTGACTTAGTAAATCACTAGCTATAAAATCCGCATCGCTATCCTTAGTGGCTATAACTAAGACTTCACTAGGTCCAGCTGGCATATCAATAGCTACCCCATCTGATTGTACTAACTCCTTTGCCTTGGTTACCCACTGATTCCCTGGACCGAATATCTTATCGACCCGTTCTATACTTTGAGTTCCATAGGCTAAGGCGGCTATTGCTTGAGCTCCTCCCACTTTGTAAATCTTATCGATTCCCAACAAACTAGCTACATATAAAACCTCGGGTGAAACACTTTGATCCTTTTGACAAGGGGTACATACCGATATAGAAGAACAACCAGCGAGTTTAGCAGGAATCCCCAACATAAGTAATGTACTAAATAAAGCGGCGCTACCTCCAGGAATATACAATCCAACTTTACCAATACCCACTTGCTTTCTAAAACACTTCACTCCAGGGGTCGTTTCAATAACGGGTTGTTGGATTAATTGAGCTTTGTGAAAAATGTAAATATTATCATATGCAACATCTATGGCATCTTTAAAGGCTTGACTAACTTTCTCTTTCGCTTGAGCAATCTGCTGATCACTTACCTGTATTTGATCTAACTCGACTTTATCAATCTGCTTGGTAAGACTAAAAAGAGCTTGGTCTTTCTGGGTTTTTACCATCTCTAAGATAGCCTGTACCTTTGGAGTTATTACACAGGTATCTTGTAGTGGTCTTTGACAAATCTTTGCCCAAGTATCTTTGGATGGATTATTATATTCTTGCATAGCTATTGTAATTATTAAAGGATCATCTTTTCAATTGGAACAACCAAAATACCTTGGGCTCCGGCTTGTTTTAACTTTTGAATGTTTTCCCAAAAATCATCTTCTTTGATAACAGAATGTACAGAAGACCAGCCACTGGTAGCCAGAGGAAGAACACTTGGACTCTTTACCCCTGGAAGTATAGAGATAATCTGCTGAATTTTATCATTAGGAGCATTCAGCAAGATGTATTTGTTTTCTTTGGAAAGTAAAAGAGCCTGAATTCTGGCCTGTAGTCTTTCTAAAAGACTTTGTTTATCTTTACTCAGCTCTGGGTTTTGGATTAAAACAGCTTGGCTTTGCAAGATCACCTCTACTTCTTTTAAACCGTTACTCATCAAGGTAGAGCCGCTACTAACGATATCACATACTCCTTGAGCCAGTCCAATACTAGGAGCAATCTCCACGCTTCCTGAAATAGTTTCAATACCCGCGTTGATATTATTGTCTTGTAAAAACTTTTGAAGAATCTTAGGATAAGATGTAGCTATTTTTTTGTCTTGGAAGTATTCTAGCCCAGGGTAGTTGACTTCTTTAGGCACAGCCAAGGAAAGTCTACAGAATGAAAAACCTAATTTTTCAGTAACTAAAAGTGGAAGATCCTCCTCTAAGAAAACGTTTTGACCAATAATTCCAATATCGGCTACACCACTTTGTACGTATCTTGGAATATCATCATCTCTTAGAAATAAAACCTCTATAGGAAAGTTGGTACTTTGAGCTTTTAATTTACCCGCACCATAAGGTATTTTTATACCACATTGTTTTAAAAGTTCTAAAGACTTTTCGCTTAAACGTCCACCCTTTTGAATGGCTAAAATTAATTTTGACATCGTTTGTATTTTTTTACTCCCAAAACGAGTCGACAAACGGTTCAAAACAATGCAATACAAAAAGCGTAAAACAAAAAAATCCCGTTTGATGACTCAAACGGGATAATTAGTTATTTTATTAGTTTACATAAATCACAACATTATCGGCTCGCTTAAGTGCAAGTAAAATGATGATGATGATGGAATTTATTTGTAAACATTATTTGTCTTATTTGTATGGAGCAAATGTAGAAGTTTTTTTGTCTTACAAAGCAATGAAAATGGAATTATTTTTTATTTTTTTTTTCAAAGCAGCTTTACAAAACAAATAAACCACTAATTACAAGTTAATTACAAAACAAAAAAAGTAGCAAAAAATTAAGTAAAAATAAAAACAAATGAGCTTATTTAAGTCTATCAGCACAAAAAATAGACTACTAGAAAACTATAAAACATTAAAAAACGCCTTAAATAATTTTTAATCTATTTTATAAACTCTACTAATTCGTTAGGTAAAATAAAAATTTGCTTGGCTTAAAGTAAATAATAGGCATTAGTATTTTTTCAAAAAGCAAAAGATCTAATCCTCTTTGGGATAAGCACAACAATATTAGTTACAAAAAAAGGCATAGTAGCGGCTTTAACAACCTTGTGCTACTATGCCCTTTTTGTATCTTATATACTTGGCATTTTGATTTTTGTCGACTGTTTTAGATAATCTTTAATAAAATAATATGACCCTAATAAATCCATAAAGCTGCTAACACTCCTGGCTAAAAGGGTCATAAGTAAAATAACTAACTTCAAATGAAACATTTGAGATTATAATAAAATGCCTGCGACTAACTCCATTAATACCTCTACAGGATGATACTAAAAAGAGCCTTTATTATAATATTGTTTAATTCCTTGCAGATTGCCCTTTTAAAAAGCATAAGCAGCAATAGGAAAGAATTGTATTTATTCGTATTTTAATAACTAAATCCTAGGGATTAGTTTTCTCCAATTAATTTATAGTTTCCATATAAAGAAGCTCCTTCAGCACAGTACTGCTGTAATACTCCTCTATCTCCTTCATTTACCGTATCAATGGTTAACATACCTTTTTCAAAAAAGAAATTTACTTCAACACCATGTAATTTAGTTTGGTAATGTGTAGGTGTAACTTTCTGAGCTGTAGTTTGCAACGAACAATTGGTCTGGGTATTCTCCGGTGGAGAGCTAACTAGAATATTAGCCACTTGTTTGTCGTCTCCCTCTAAAAGAACCTCTACCTGCACATAATTATCTGGTCTGTTTTGACCATGGCCATCATGTACTAAAATATATACCCCATTTGTTGGTAATAATTCTGCAGCTTGTTTTTGTAAAGCAGCTTCTTCTTTCTTTTGTCCTTCACAACTAACTAAAGAAAATGTTAAACAAAATACTAAAGCAGCTATGCCCGATATTCTTTTTATCATAACTAATGTGTTTTTTATTTACAAATATAGTCATATTTAGCAATATTTTCAACACATTTGAAAATATTTGAATACTAAGCAAATCAGAATAAAAGTTAAATAATATATTTTTAACATAATTAAGTATTTTATTCTCCATTTTTTACCACTCATTAGAATAGAAAATCCTTTGTAGCAGATCTTTAAATAAAAACCTTTAAAAAAAATACCCTATAGCTTATATCCAAATTGGATAAAAACTATAGGGTATTTATAGGTAAACAAACTAGGTTTACTACCTAATAAAAGACTCATTTAGTAGTGTAATCTATTGTTTATTCTAACGATGATCTCTTTTATACTGTTCTATTTCCTTTACAGTTTTAATTAACTCCGGTCCTAGTAAACGGTAAGAGTTATCTTGAATTAAAAAGTTGTCCTCGATGCGAATTCCACCAAAATCTACAAAATCATTTAAGCGATCATAATTTATAAACTCACTATATTTTTTGTCTTTACTCCAGCGTTGTATTAATTCTGGAATAAAATAGATCCCAGGTTCGATTGTTACCACGTGACCTTTTTTAAGCTCTTTACCCAAGCGCAGAGATTTAAGCCCAAACTGCTGGGTTTCTTTTTTAAGTGTTGGCGTGTAACCTACGTACTGTTCTCCTAGGTCTTCCATATCGTGAACATCTAGCCCCATCATATGACCTAATCCACATTGAAAAAACATGGTATGGGCATGATTCTCTACAGCATCCTGGGCATTGCCTTTCATTATTCCCATCTCAATTAATCCCTCACAAATTACTCTTGAAGCCCTTAGGTGAATATCTCTAAAAGCCACATTGGGTGCCAACATGGATTTTGCTTGGTTAAAGGATTGTAAAACGATATTGTAAAGCTGTTTTTGAACATCACTAAAAGTGTCTGAAACAGGAATGGTACGAGTAAGGTCAGAGGCGTAACCACTTTTTACCTCACAACCAGAATCGTTTAATAACAACTGACCTGCTGCAAGAGTATTTTGCTGATAGTGATTATGGAGAATCTCTCCGTGAATTGTCACAATACTAGGATAAGCTAACTCACAATTTCTAGAAGCGGCTAAATGAGCAATCGCACTGGCTATCTCATATTCTTTGACTCCAACACGGGCCATGCGCATAGAGAGTAAATGCATATCTACCGATACCTCTAGGGCTTGTTCGATTTGCTGAATTTCTTCGGGCTGTTTTATTTCTCTTTGGGCTACAACTGCTTTAATAAAAGCCACGGAGCTTCTCAGGTTTTGAATTGGAATAGATAGTAAATCACTTAAGAGTATTTGATTATAACTTTGGTAAGCTGGTAAATAATGAACCTCTCTACCCTTTGCTATAGCCTTGGTTATGTAGTCCTTTAAGCTAGAAAATGGAGCAGTATCTTGCACCCCTACAAGTAAACTTTTTTGCTTTATGGTTTCTTGACGTCCCATCCATACGATTTGATCCATGGACATTTCGTCTGCAAAAACAATAGTTTCTCCCTTGTCAAGGTCCATAACCCCTGCCATATTTGGTTCTGAAATACCAAAGTAATATAAAAAGGTACTGTCTTGGCGAAATCTATAGGTATTGTCCATGAAGTTTATAGGACTCTGCCTATTACCCAAAAATAATAATAGACCTGTTTCAGGAAAGTTATTCTTTAAAACCTCTCTCCTGTTTATATAAGTTTTCGTACTAAACATATGCATCGTTTTTAAGTGATACCAAGGTAATGACTTCTTTTTTATTTACAAGATAATCTCACTAATAGTTTTAGTACTTACTTGGCATCACTGAATTATGGGCTAAAGAAATACTGCTTATTAAAAAAGTCTTTTACTTTGTCCCAATCTTTGTGGTTCTTGCACACTTGCATTAAGAAAGAAGAGAATTCACCTTTAAAATAATACTTCTGCCCCATATGCTTTTCTAATTCCTGTATTAAGGCGTTAGTAAAGATGGTATTCTGTTTTGCAGTACCTTGCAAGAAGAGCTGTTGTACTAAGATAAAAGTATGCTCCTTGACTAATCGATACTCCTTGACAAAAACTTGGCTCAAATAAAACTCAATCTGCTGCTTATATACAAGGGGATCTTTAATTTGATGTACCCAAAGAGCATAAATCTCAATGTATTTATCTACAAAGACACCTAATCTTTTGCTGTGATGCACTATACTTTTATCGAAGTCATAAACCGTATCTAAAAAAGTACAAAACAAAGTGTATGCTATTGTTGAATCTATATGACTCACCATATAGGCGTTTATAGGTTCGATAGCGATTTGCAATAAGTCAACGACTTTTTTAATTTTCATAGCCTCCAGAGTCTTTCGCTTTCCTCTAACACTTAAGATAGTTTCCATAGCAATCTCTCTTACCATCTCAGGGGTATAGGATAGTTCTTTGCTGGAAAAGCTTAACAAAAACTGCTGCTCTAAGGGTTTATTCTTTTTAAAAACTTCTAGTATCCACTGCTGTAAAACACCCTTATCCATGTTTTGCAATAGCTCTTGGGTGGGGGTAAGTTTTTGTTTTTTAGTCTTAGAGCCTTTTTTCAAAGCGCTCTTAAGCTCTATATCTACGCCTTTATCTTGACTCGCTTGACTAATTACAGCCCTATTATTAGACAGATACTGAATTAGAGCTAGTTGATGAATACAATACTTCTTAGTATCGTGGCAATCACAGCTACTAAAGACAACTTTTTGCTGATCCAAAGTTACTTTGACATCCCAACTATCCATGCCTTGATCCACAAAGGCAATAAAGGTTCCTTTGGGGTGTTGATCTAACTCTCTTAAAACTAATTCAGCGCTAGCTTTAAGATCTCTTTTTAAGGCTCTTTTTAAAATATTGTCCATATTTCGTTAAATTATATAAGGCTAGGTTTGCAAAATAACAGCTCAAATCTACGAGCAAGTTAGCACAAATACAAACATACTTTAAGCCAAGTAGTACCTTAAAACCAATAATGTAAAAAAATAAGAGTAATTCTAAGTCAAATAACTATATAACAGTATATTTAAGAAAAACAAAAAGTCTATAACAACACAGCTTACACTCATAAGGGCTACTGTATATTATGGGGCTAACTTTTTTATAACCTCTATCCTATAGTTTTATAACCCGTAGTGTTTATTAAGGCCTGAGAATACCTTAATACACTTTGGTAAAACTAGCAAAAACAACAAGACTGGGTCCGCTATAAAACACGGCTAACAATGGATTATAATTGCTGAATTTTCACTCCTTAAGCCACTAAAGAATCTATGCGATACCCAACAAACACAAGGCTTCTTGTAATTATCACCATTACAATATTTACCACACTTAACTAACAAAAACCCAAACATACAAGACAAATACTAAAGTTTAACAAAAATAGCCTTATTTAAAACATCCATTATTTTGTTAACAATAATATAATTAATACCTTTATAGCCTTAGCATACTAACCGAAAAACACATTGTGTCTTATGATACTTATCTTAACTAGGATTTTCAATTATATCGTTGAGCTCTTATTGTCTTTATTTTAAATTACTGTCGTAATTTCCCCTTTAAAGACTTCTGATTAAAGTCGCGCTGTGTTTTATTGTTCTATTAAAATACGCTAAGGGCTATTAAAGGTTTTTTTATGTTTTAAATCCATAAAAAATAACTTACTTTAGCGCTTAATATTTAATTAATAGATAACAACACAATGAAACAAGTAACTTTAAACGACATCCACGTAGATTTAGGAGCGAAAATGGTTCCATTTGCAGGGTTCAACATGCCTGTACAATATGAAGGAGTAAACGCAGAACACGAAACTGTTAGAAACGGTGTTGGAGTATTTGATGTATCTCACATGGGTATTTTCAAAATCTCTGGGCCAAATGCATTAGAGTTAATTCAAAAAGTTACTTCCAATGATGCTTCTACTCTTGTGGATGGTAAAGCTCAATACTGCTACTTTCCTAACCTTCAAGGCGGAGTTATCGATGACATTATTACCTATAGAGTAAACCACCAAGAATATTTAATGGTAGTTAACGCCTCTAATATTGATAAAGATTGGCAGTGGATCAACTCACATAACCAAGTAGGTGCAATCCTTGAGAATCTTTCAGACAACTACTCTATCCTTGCCATACAAGGTCCTAAAGCAATTGAAGCTATGCAAAGCTTAAGTCCATATAACTTAAGTGATATTGCTTTTTACAACTTTGTTATCGGTGAATTTGCTGGAGTACAAGATGTAGTTATTTCTGCAACTGGATATACTGGTTCGGGTGGATTTGAAATCTATGCTAAAAACCAAGATATTAAAGAAATCTGGAATAAAGTATTCGAAGCTGGAAAAGCCTATGGCATCAAACCTATTGGACTAGCTGCACGTGATACTTTGCGTTTAGAAATGGGATACTGTCTTTATGGTAACGAGCTAAACGATCAAAGATCTCCTTTAGAAGCAGGACTTGGATGGGTAACAAAATTCACTAAAGACTTTATTGCAAGCGATCTTTTAAAAGCACAGAAAGAAGCTGGAATCAAAAATAAATTAGTTGGATTTGAACTAATTGGAAAAGGAATTCCAAGAACAGGATATCCTATTGTAGATGCCAATGGCAATCAAATCGGAGAAGTTACCTCAGGTACTATGTCTCCATCTACATCAAAGCCAATTGGTATGGGATATGTTCCAATTGAATTTGCAGCTGTAGATACACCAATTTTTATCCGCATCCGTAAAAACGATGTAGAAGCTAAAGTGGTTAAAACTCCTTTCTACAAAAAATAAGACCATAGAGAATTAAGCCAAACAAATCCTTAACTCTTTTAAACTATTAATAGCACCTATTATAAGTACTTAAAAAGAGTCTTTAAAAGCTTTGGTTAACTTGATCTAATTAATATAAAAGCCCTTGAGAATGATTATAAAATCAATCCCAAGGGCTTTGACTTATAATTATAGTCACTAAAAAGCAAATTCTATGTTTTTTAAAAATTCTTAAGCGGTAAAATTCTTGTGTAAAAACAAGATGCTATTTTCTTAAATCAAGACCTTATTTATACTAGGGTTTTATAGCTTAGGCTAAGAATATTTTTTAATAGTAATAAATGCACTCTCACTATCTAAATGGATATTTTGTCTTTGATATTTTAGCACCGAATAGCTAAATGTAGGTGCTTTCAAATTTTGATCTTCACAATAAAAAGCTTGTGTCAATCCGCTACGTTTCCAGTTTTCAACATGTTGGAACATGATCTCTTGTTTACTCCATATTATATTATTTACAGGCAAACTTAAGTTCTTATACTAAACTGGGTATTCCTGTGTAAATTGAAGACCTAATTTGGACTGATCCCCAAAAGTTAGGCTAAGCTTTGGGGTATACTCCAATGGGATAACATTGGAAGCTTCTAACATGGAAACTTAAATGGTTGATTTCTGATAAGATTACATTTTAATTATATAACCCTAAAAAATCCAATTTTCATCTTTAATATATATTTAATTGGAGTAAAGTTGTAGATAACAATATTGATTTTAAGCTCATAATTGATTTACATAAAATCATGACTGCCAATACAGATGCAGAGAAATATTCAGGTGACTTTAGAGATGGAGAAGTTTACCTCACAGATCATGTAGATGGCGAAATTGCGCACATTCCTGCTGACTCGAAAGAAATTGAAACATTAATGGGTGAATTATGTGAATTTATTAATGATGAGAAAACCTTCATTCATCCTATAATAAAAGCTTCTATAATACATTTTATGATTGGTTTTATACACCCATTTAAAGATGGCAATGGTAGAACAGCAAGAGCTTTATTTTATTGGTATTTATTAAAAAAAGGTTATTCCTTAGTAAGAAACATTTCTATATCAAGAGTCATTTTAGAGTCAAGAACTCAGTATGACAAAGCATTTTTAAAAACAGAGTATGACCAAAACGATTTAAATTATTTTATAACCTATTCTATTAAAAATATACGTATTGCATTTGAAAAATTAACTCAATATCGAGACAAAAAGCTTGAAGAAAGAAAAAAGGCCAATCTTGTTTCTTATGAATTACTTTCTAGAGGTTTAAATAAAAGACAAGCTGATTTGGTAGGTTTTTTATACTTAAAAGAAAAAAATAATATAACTTTAAGTTCTTATGCAGAAAAACATGAAGTTGTAAGGCAGACAGCAAGTAAAGACTTAAGTGAGCTTATTAAATTAGGTTTATTGGCTGAAGATAAATCAACAAAACCCTTTAAATATACTTTACAAAGTAGAAAAGCAATATCTGAGTTTATCAAATAAATTATAATTTGGTACTATACTCTATTACACACAGCTAATATAAGCTTCTTATTTAAACATGCTACATTTGATATAGAATCAAACGATGCCAATCATAATTTACAATTTCTGAAATAAGGTCCTCACAACAATTTAAAAAAGTGAACATCACTATTTATAAACCATACCAAGTAAAAGAGCTTACCTCTGGTTCTCTGCAATAAATACTTATAATTAACAATTAAAGAATAAGTACCCAATTTTACACCCAAAATTGTAAAATTGGGTTTTTTACTGGTATTTATATAATAAAACAGTCCTTTTTAATGCTATATTTAAATGCATAAAATTTTAAAGGGAAATTTTGATACTTTTCTCTTCATTAGAGAACCTAACTTCTTGTTCTTTATAGATACCTTAAATTTTATTATCTTTTAATATCTTCAGCGTTTTATTGAATTCTCAACGAGATCTAGCATCACTTAAAATATCATTAATATCTTTACTGTTAGCATTATTTGTCAATAAAACAGAGTTCATTGCTTCTTTGATATCTGCTACAGTTCCAAATAGGATTTAAAACCAATTTGCGATATACTTACTCATATCTTTAATTTTAAAAGGGTTAGACAATTTTAAATAGTGCTTTTTCAATGCTATAACGGCGTAACTTTACCAACGCTACTATCTCACAAACACACAATAAAATCATAACAATCAACGCTTTATTGATTAATATTTTTTTAAAAGACTAAATTTTACTAGAAAAAATAAGCTAATACTTTTTTATGATTTCTATAAATTAAACCATATTTTTGCACTACTAAAAAATAAGTTATAATTATTATGGGAAGAGCGTTTGAATTTAGAAAAGGACGTAAGCTAAAACGTTGGTCTGCTATGGCAAAAACGTTTACAAGAATCGGTAAGGACATTGTAATGGCTGTAAAAGAAGGTGGACCTAACCCCGAGACTAATTCACGTTTACGTGCAGTAATCCAAAACTCTAAGGCTGCAAACATGCCTAAAGACAATGTGGATCGTGCAATTAAGCGTGCAACTGATAAAGATACTGCCAATTACAAAGAAGTAATATTTGAAGGATACGGACCTCATGGTATTGCTGTACTAATTGAATGTGCTACAGATAACAACAATAGAACTGTTGCCAATATCCGTAGTTACTTTAATAAATACAATGGTGCTTTAGGAACTTCTGGTTCAGTAGAATTTATGTTTGACCACACTTGTAATTTCCGCATACCTAATCAAGAAGAAATGGATTTGGAAGAATTTGAATTAGAACTGATTGATTATGGTATCGATGAAATATTTGAAGATGAAGATGGAGTAATGATATACGCACCGTTTGAAAGCTTTGGAGCAATTCAAAAAGAATTAGAATCTAGAGGACTGGAAATTCTTTCCTCAGGATTTGATCGTATTCCACAAGTAACAAAAGAGCTAAGTGAACAAGAACAAATAGATGTAGATAAATTACTAGAGAAGATCGAAGAAGATGACGATGTTCAAAACGTATTTACTACAATGGCTTAAGACTGTGTTTGGATAAAAAACCAGAAAAGGTTATGATTGTTTTAAATCATAACCTTTTCTTATTATTAATATATGGGGATTTACATCCTTACCAAACTATTAAATATTTATATTAAATTGGGTTTTCAAGCCAACAAAATCCACTTAAAGCCAAGGCAGAACATACCTACACACAATGTAAATGTTAAAACAAATCGCAAAGGCGTTAACTCCAAGCTCTATTGTCTATAAACATTAGTATACCAATAGAATTTTATTACTTTTGTGTAAAATATTATACTATGAAATGGCAAGGTAGAAGACAAAGTAATAATGTCACAGATTCAAGAGGTAAAAGCAGCGCGGGTAAAACAGCAATTGGCGGAGCTTTACTTGGAATCGTAATTACTTTACTTTATATATTTGGCGGGGATAGTGGAGCTAAAATCGCTCCAGTTTTAGAGCAAGTAGCCCAGCAAACCTCCGTTGAAATGACTCCTGGTCAAACTGGGCGTGAACTAAGTCAAAAAGAAATAGAGATGGGCCAAATGGTAGCTGTTATGTTTGCAGATACCGAGGATGTATGGCATAAGATCTTTGAGCAAAATGGCATAGTATACAAAGAGCCAAAAATGGAAATATTTGAAAAACAAGTTCAAACAGCCTGCGGCTCTGCATCGTGGCAAGTGGGACCTTTTTACTGTCCAGCGGATCAAACAGTGTACATGGATTTAGAGTTCTTCGAAGAATTACACACAAAATTTGGTGCCCAAAGAGGTAATATGGCCATTGCTTATGTCATTGCACATGAAGTTGGGCATCATGTACAAAACCTACTGGGAACCAATGCTAAAGTGAGTGAATTACAAGCAAGAGCATCTAAAGCAAGAGCTAATGAACTTTCTGTTGCCCAAGAATTACAAGCTGATTTCTACGCAGGAGTATGGGCAGGATATATCCAAAAATACTTAGAACCTTCCGATATACAGGTTGCTTTAAGCGCTGCTTCGGCTGTGGGAGACGATGCTATTCAAGCAAAACACAACTCAGAGATAAACCCAGAGACTTTCACTCATGGTACTAGTAAACAAAGACAAGAGTGGTTTTTAAAAGGATACAACACCATGGACATCAAACAAGGAAACACCTTTGATTAATTCCCCTGTTGTTTTATTTTAAAGACTCATCTAATCTAGAAGCTAACCAAGTAACATCATCATGCAAAATATTCAAGAAAAATTAGAACAAATAAATCAAGAGGGAGTAAACATAGAGCCAGCAAAGGTAATGAAAGAGGCTTTTGATCTGTTTAAAAAAACAACCCTTAGCGCAGCTTCAGGATTAATGCTTATAGGTTTTATACTATCTTTTTTAACAAGTGCCTTATTAGTAAAATTTGTAGATAGCGACCCAGAGGTAATTAGCGAAAAGTTCATGAACCTGAATCCCTTGGAGTTTAGTGGATCACAAATGGGAATATACCTTTTATTAGGCTCAGTTATAACTGCTGTTGCCAGTATATTTACCGCCGGTTTTATCTACTCTAATTATAAGGCAGATAACCAACAGCGTCCAACGATGTTTAATTGCCTTAGATATTTTACAAAAAAACAAGCATTTAATATATTCATAGCTCAATTTACCATGAGTATCATCTTCTCCTCTATTAGTTTTGCATTGCAATTAGTGGGACTTAATATGGTAGCGTTGGCTATAAACTGGCTTATTAATATTCTACTACTTTTCGTAGTACCCCTTATTATTTTTGCAGACCTCTCTCCTTTTAGCTCTATTGCTAAGAGTGTAATGGTTGTCAATAAAAAGCCGCTAACATATATATTTATAATGCTATTAAATTATATGATAATTATAATGGTAGCCATGTTATTAGTTAGTCTTGGACTAGGTGCATTTTTCTTAGTACTTGGAATATTTTTAACTCTACCTATGTTATTTAGTGTTTTCTATGTTCTATACAAACACAGCATTGGAGTTTTTAATATAGAGAATTAAATAGTAGATGAAAACAATTATCAAAAATCACGTTGTCTAGATTTGGACTCACGTGATTTTTGTATCTTAGACTTATAAGTACTTTAATTACATACTTTTAAGTTTTGGGTATAAAAGCAACAAAGAGCTAATCACTGATTATTACAACATTTAACATGCTAGAGACATTATATAATTATAAATTACTAAATTAGAGTGAATTATCATTAATTATATCTTAATGTTTTTTCAATCATTTTTTCAACCAACATACAACACACTGATTTACAACAATATAACATATAAGCCAATAAATTAAAAAAGTTGACGTCTTTTCTTTGGCATGAGAATTGCCTTTTAAACTGTGTAAATGATATCACCTTAACTAAAAAATAAGTTTAATTTTATGATAACGACTAAAAAAACAATCCTACTAGGATTTTCTGCTCTTATAATGGTTGCAACTTTAATTGGTATTAACAGTTGTAACATAGGAAATCAAAAAGAGTTAGATCCTAGAGACAACGCACTTGCTTTACCAACTATCACAGTAGATACTGCAACTGCAATAACTGTAAAAGACTACATAGGAAGTATTGAAGGAAAAGTAAACGTAGAGATTAGACCTCAGGTAGAAGGTATTTTAGAGCAAATATTTGTAGATGAAGGTTCCTTTGTACAAGAAGGTCAACCATTATTTCAGATAAACACTCAGCCTTACCAAGAGGTTTTAAATAATATGATTGCTACAGAAAACGTAGAGAAAGCAAAACTTAAAAATGCTGGCTTAGAAATCGAGCGTTTAAAGCCCTTAATTGACAATGAGGTAATTGCTCAAGTACAATTGGAAACAGCAAAGAGTAACTATGAAATTGCTAGAGCTTCTTTGGCTAAGGCATCCGCGGCGGTTGCTAGTGCACAAATTTCCTTAGACTATACTTTGATAAAAGCACCAGTATCTGGATACATAGGAAGAATCCCTAAGCGAATCGGTAACTTAGTTTCTAAAAGTGATAAAGAGCCTTTAACGGTTCTATCGGACGTAAGTGAGGTGTATGTATATTTTGGAATGAGTGAATCTGACTTCTTATACTTTAGTAAAGAGAATAATCAAAATGATGAAGACACTGGATTTGCAGGTTCTAATGCAACCTTCGAACGCGATGTAACCCTTATCCTAGCTGATGGACATGAATATTCTGAAAAAGGAAAGGTAGATATGATTAATGGACAGGTAAACAGAAATACCGGATCAATCTCTATTCGTGCTTCTTTCCCTAACTCTAAAGACGTAATGCGTTCAGGGAATACTGGAACTATTAAGTTAAAGGAGACCAAGCCTAACGTGATTCTTGTTCCACAAGAAGTTACCACATTTATTCAAGACAAAACTTTCGTATATATTATAGACCCAGAACAAAAAGTAAAACTTCAAGCTATTAAGGTAGATGGAGTATCTGGACAAAACTATATTGTAACAGAAGGTTTACAAGTGGGAGATCGCGTAATTAAAACAGGCTTTGATAAGATAGTAGAAGGAGCCTACGTAAAATCAAGTAACTAAAAAGGTAAACTAATCTTTAGTTTGTAAAACTATTACACCAACCTTTATTGTAAAAAAACCACACTATGTTAAAAGCCATTATACAACGTCCTATACTTGCCACAGTAATATCAATTATGTTTGTATTACTAGGACTAGTAGGACTAACCTTACTACCGATTAGCCGATTTCCAGAGATCGCACCTCCTAGTGTATTAGTGAGTACATCTTATCCTGGAGCTAACGCAGAAACTGTTGCAAAGAGTGTATTACTACCCATTGAAGAGGCTATTAATGGTGTAGATAATATGACTTATATAAGCTCTAAAGCTAGTAATAGTGGAGCTGGTACTATTAGCGTATTTTTCAAAGCAGGAACAGATCCTGATCAAGCTGCGGTAAACGTAAGTAACCGAGTAAGTAGAGCCTCGGCAGACTTACCATCAGAGGTAAATGAAAACGGAGTTTCAGTAACCCCACGTCAAAGTGGTAACATTATGACCATAAACTTTTATTCGGATCACCCCGAACAAATTTATGATGAAACTTTCCTACAAGCCTTTACCCAGATTAATATAAACCGAGAACTACTTCGTGTGCCAGGTGTTGCATCAGTCACTAGAGTGGGTGCACGTGATTATTCTATGCGTACTTGGTTAAATCCAGAGAAATTAGCCCTATATAATTTAGTACCACAGGATATTCTAAGTGCTATAAAAGACCAAAACTTTGAGATTGCCCCTGGTAACTTTGGAGAAACCTCTGATGAGGCTTTCGAAGCAGCTTTAAAACACAAAGGAAGATTTAGTCTTCCCGAGGAATATGAAGACATCGTTATTAAAACCAATGACGACGGTTCTGTTTTAATGTTAAAAGATGTTGCAAGAGTAGAATTTGGAGCCTCCAATGTTGGAAGTGATAACAGTGTGAATGGTTATCCAGGTCTTACTATGAATATTACTCAAACAGCAGGTTCTAATGCTAGAGAGATTGATATTGAAGTTAGAAAAGTACTAGAGAATGTTGCCAAATCTTTTCCATTAGGTATTAAATACGAAATCACCTATTCGGTTAAAGATCAAATTGATGAATCTATTTCTCAGGTAAAAAACACTCTATTTGAAGCATTTATCTTAGTATTTATTATAGTATATCTATTCTTACAGGATTTCCGCTCAACTATTATACCGGTTATAGCTATTCCTATTTCATTAATTGGTACTCTATTCTTTATATACTTAATGGGATTCTCCATTAACGTACTTACCATGTTTGCCTTGGTGCTCTCCATTGGTATTGTGGTGGATGACGCCATTGTTGTAGTAGAGGCCATTCACGAGAAGATGCATCAAACTGGTCTAAAGGCTAAAGAGGCTACTCTGGTAACAATGTCAGAGATAACACGTGCCATTATATCCATTACACTGGTAATGTCTGCGGTGTTTTTACCCGTTGGATTCATGCAAGGTCCAGCTGGTATATTCTATAAGCAATTTGCCTACACCCTAGCCTTTGCTATTTTAATTAGTGCCGTTAATGCCCTTACTTTATCGCCTGCACTTTGTGCATTGTTCTTAAAACAACCACATAATCAAACAAGTGCTGAGAATTCAGACAATAAATTAGATGAAAAAGTACGCGATGCTAAAAAACAAAATATAGTATCTCGAAGCTTAGCTAAATTTTTCTTTGCCTTTAATACAGCCTTTGATAGTTTTACTAACACCTATGTAAAGGCAATTAAAAAATTAATTACAAATAAAAAGGTATCTCTCTCTGGACTTGCGTTATTTATAGCCGTTGGAGTTTTTTACTTACAAAACACACCTTCTTCGTTTATACCAAGAGAGGATGATAGTTTTATTACCTATTCACTAGCCATGCCTGCGGGAGCCTCTTTGGCTCGTACTAAAGTAGTGCTTGCAAAGTCAGATAGTATTTTAAACCTGCGTGATGATATTGAAGGAATGACAGCTATCTCAGGATACAATGCCATTGATGGAAATGCATCTCCTTCTTTTGCTGTGGGATATATTAATTTAAAACCCTATAAAGAGAGAGGAAAGATAAAAGACATAGATGCAATAATTGAAGATATATCTAAAGATTTATCGGTAATTAACGAGGCTAGCTTCAACGTTTTCCCTAGACCTACTATTTCAGGATTTGGAGATTTCGGAGGAATTGAGTTCATGTTACAAGACCGTATGGGAGGTGGATATGACGAATTTAGTAATGTTGCTCAGGATGTTATTGAGCAATTAAATGAGCGTCCGGAGATAAGTAATGCCTTTACCTCGTTTAAAGCTAACTTCCCTCAATATTTAATGGAAATTGATTACGTTAAGGCCAAAACACTTGGACTAAGTGTAAAAGACTTAATGAATACTGTAAAGAATTACTACGGACGTATTAAAGCTGGAGACTTTACTCGATTTGGACGTACCTACCGCGTGTACATGCAAGCGGACGTACAATACAGAGAGAACCCAGAATCCTTCAACTCTATTTTCGTTAGAAATAAAGATGGAGATATGATTCCTGCCAATACAGTAATTAAACTAAAACGCGTTTTAGGTCCAGAGACAGTAACTAGATATAACCTGTATAATTCCATTGCAATTAAAACAAATCCTGCAGCTGGATACAGTACAGGAGATGCTATGAAAGCAATCGAAGAGGTAGCAGCTCAAATGCCAGGTAACTACTCTTATGAGTTTACCGGAATGTCATTAGAGGAAAAAGACTCCGGTAGTCAAGCAGCCATTATCTTTGGTTTATCGATCATCTTTGTGTACTTTTTATTATGTGCCCAATACGAAAGTTATTTACTTCCTGTGGCTATTTTGTTAAGTGTGCCTACGGGTCTATTGGGAGTAGCATTATTTGTTAATTTAGCAGGACTTCAAAATAACATTTATGTACAAGTAGGATTGATTATGTTAATTGGATTACTAGCCAAGAATGCTATTTTAATTGTTGAATTTGCCTTACAACAGCGTAAAAATGGTCTATCTGTATTTGATTCAGCTGTAGAAGGAGCCAAGATGCGTCTGCGTCCAATTTTAATGACCTCGTTTGCCTTTGTGGCTGGTTTAGTTCCACTTATGTTTACCGTAGGTCCATCGGCGGAAGGTAACCACTCTATTAGTTTTAGTGCTGCCGGAGGAATGATCTTTGGTGTAGGAGCTGGTATATTTATCATTCCAGTTTTATACTATGTATTCCAAAAGTGGGATGAAAAACTTAAATCAAAATTTGCCAACGATTAAATCACCTATATGAAGACAAATAGAAGAATTTTACGATATAGTTTATATGCTTTAGTAGGTGGTGTAACTCTTTTAACTTTTAGCTGTGCACCACAAAGCAAGTATCAAAAACCACAACTAGATATCCCTAACTCCTACAAAGGACAAGATAGTCTAGATGTGGGTGAAGATTCCCTTAGTATTGCAACTGTTAATTGGGAGGACTTTTTTGAAGATGAGCAGCTTATTGCCTTAATTTCAAAAGGACTTGAATTTAACTTTGATTATAAAGTGGCTCTTAATAACCTTGAGATGGCACATTTGCAAGCCTCTCAAGCTAAGTTAGAGTGGCTACCAAGTATTAATGCAACTATAGCAGGTATAGATTATGCTTACCGCTCAGAGCTTGTATCCAGTACCCAATCAAGCAAGTACTACCAAGACAAAGAAGCACCTACAAACATGTATATAAACGCTTCTCAACACAAAACAGGATTAAGCCTTAGTTGGGAATTAGATATTTGGGGAAAAATTAAAAGTAAAAGTGCAGTAGCATTATCTGAATATTTACAAACTAATGAAGCAAGAAAAACAGTGCAGACTGCTATTGTAAGTGATATAGCTACTGGTTACTATAATCTTCTTCTTTTAGATGCTCAAATGGAAGTAGCTCAAAGTAACTATGAGTTAACTAAGAATACTTTGAGAATTGTTGAACTACAAAGAGATGCAGGACAAATCACCTCTTTGGCAATACAACAAACTAGAAACCAAATGTTAGTAGCCAAAGCACTTATCCCTAAATTGGAACAGGACATCTCCATACAAGAGAATGCACTTAGTATATTAACAGGTCAACTGCCTACGGATATTAAAAGGGATACAAAATTATCTTTGGTTAAATTAAACGAAACCCTAACCACAGGAGTGCCTCTTGCTATGTTAAGCCGTAGACCAGACGTGCAGGCTGCCCAGTTTAACTTAGACGCTAAAAACGCTGCAGTTGGTGTTGCACAAACTAGCCGATACCCTTCTCTTAATATTAATGTTGGAGGAGGAGTTAATGCCATGCTAGGTAGAAACTGGTTCAATATTCCTGGAGCTTTATTTGGAGATTTAGCTGCAAGTTTAACTGGTCCTCTATTTAATAAAAAACGCTTAAAAACAGCTTTTGAAGTTGCTAAAATAGAAAGAGAAAACGCAGAAATTTCTCTTCAGAAAAAAGTTTATCTAGCCATCACAGAGGTAACTAATTCCTTAACTAACCTTAAAACGGTAGAACAGCAAATACAAATTGCACAGGAACAAGTAACCACGTCTCGTTTGGGAGTAAAACAATCTAACCTACTTTTCAACAGCGGATATGCCACTTATATCGAGGTAATAAACGCTCAAAGAAACATGTTAGATAGTGAATTGCGCTTAAATGAATTCAGACAAAAGAAACTTTTATCAAGAGTTGAACTATACAAAAGTCTTGGTGGAGGATGGAATTAAACAAAATAAATCATTGATTTGTGACATATTTGTTGTATAATACATTGATATACTACTAAAGTCAAAAAAGTGGTTTTCTAGTAAGTATTATCAGAAACTATATACAATACAAAAAGTCCTTTAAAAGAGGTATACTATAAAATAGTTTATTTTTATAGTATACCTCTTTCTTTTGTGATTGGTTAGGTCATAGAATTATTTTATTTCACACAAAATACAACTGCATCACTCGAAATATATTGTAATTACCCTAGCAACTACAACTTATGGAATTGGAGACATTGATATAGATACAGAAAACAAAGTCGATTATAAAGAAATTGATAATTACCCTTATTTAGATAGAGAGTTACAGGAAATAGAAATAGGTTATAAAATTGGTAGTGCAACAGACTCGAAATTGTTTACTTTATTGCTAGTCTAACACGAAGTGTGTCAGTTCCTGATTTTTTATTGCTATAGCGTATCCCCACATTTAATATAAAGCTGCAACATAGACAGCCCCTAATCAGAAATAGGCATTGTCCACTTTTTAGACACCTCACTAATAGCCAAATACATTAACTTCCCTAAGGAAACTTGACTAGTAAAAACTCCTTTAGTCTTTGTTACTTTCCTTATCTATCTATGCATTACTTCTATGACATTAATGGTATAGATAGCTCTTCTAACCTCTTTATCAAAGTCACAGTAAGTAAGTAAATAAGTACGCCCAGTTATCTAACCATCCTTTAGCAGCTAAAGGATTTATATTAGCCCATTTTTTTTCAAATTACAATAGTCTTTCATAACTTTGATCTTCGCTTACTGCAGTGTAAATAGGTTAAAGATCAGCAGCTACACACAAGTGCTAAAATAGGTTGACCAGTTATAAATTAAATATCCTGAGGGTTTCTCTCTCTCTGGATTTTTTTATGCACATAATTTGGAGTACACATATTTAATCTTAAATGATACCCCGTAATCTATCTGCTAAAAACATAAGTAACAAGAGATAGATAAGATATATTTGTTTTAGAGACAGTGTCTTAAACTACCTAACAATCAAAGAATTTAATCAAAAAACACAAATTAATAAAGCTGCTTAACTAATTGTCCAGATTTCGTTAGGATATCCAGTCTTCTTATAACCACTGGTATTAAACCTTAAATAAGATAGCTTTTTATAGTTAGAGTATATTAAGCATTAAAAAATGCTATTTCCAAGTTTATATCAATCTAACACAAATATATATCTTTGCACTTATGAGAATTTTAGTAATAGAAGACCAAACGACTCTTAATGAGAATATTTCACAAGCTTTAACTTGTGAAAACTTTATAGTGGATAGTGTGTATGACGGATCTTTAGCCGAGCGTTTTCTGAAAAAGCAATCGTTTGATTGTATTGTGATGGATATTAATTTACCAAAAAAAAACGGCTTTGATTTATGCAAGGACTTTCGAAAGTACAATACTACTACTCCAATCTTAATGCTTACTGCTTTTGATGAATTAGAAGATAAAATAAAAGGTTTTAATAGTGGTGCTGATGATTACCTTACTAAGCCGTTTTATATGAAAGAACTCATATTAAGAATAAATTCTCTAACTAAAAGAAGTCAAAACAAAGAAACAACTAGTTCTTCTAAAACTATTAATATTTTAGATTTAACCATAAACACTGCCAAAAAAATAGTTACACGAGAAAACATAGAAATTAAGCTTACACCCCGGGAATACCAAATATTGATTCTGCTTTGCCAGAATCCTGGTGAAATTATTTCAAAGAGTGAGTTGGTGCAAAATATATGGGGTACCTCTGTTTGTATAAATACAAACACCATAGAGGTATATATCAACTTCTTGCGAAATAAAATAGATAAGCCTTTTGGGAAAAACTCCATAAAGACCAAAATAGGTTATGGATATTATCTAGATGTAGAATGAAAATTAGAAATAAAATATTAGTTTATTTCTCTAGTGCGATAATTTTCGTCACAGGGATATCTCTTATCATAGTATTTATATTGTTTTCTGAATATCGTGAAGAGGAATTTCAACAGCAACAATACTCAAAAATTAAAACTACCATTGGCTTAATTGAGGAATTTGATAAAATAAGCGACCAGATTTCCTTAATGTTAGACAAGCAATCTATACACGATTTCTACGATGAGAAAATGCTTATTTACGACAATAATAAAGATCTAATATTCTCAAGTCTTGATAGTCTTGCTATTGTCAAAGAAAATAATCTGCTACAAAACTTATCTATTTCAACAAACTGGATTGAAACTAAAGAAGATGGATATGATGTGATTGGAGTTTATATTGAAAAGGACTCTAAATCATATTACGCAATAAGTAAAGCGTATGATTATTTTGGTTACTCGAAAAAATATTTCCTTCAAAAAGTACTCATTGGAATCTTTATCTTTGTGGTAATTATAGTCATATTAGTATCCATTTACTTATCCAATATTATTTCTAAACCCATTTGGGAATTAACCCATAAAATAGACAAATTTGATTTCTCTGATAAGCATATAAAGCCTCTTAAGATAAACACTAACACAAGTGAATTACTACATTTGTCACACAAATTCAATGATCTAGCCAAACGTACCACAGAGGCTTTTTTGTTTCAAAAATATAGCATTCAGCATATTTCACATGAATTAAAAACGCCCCTTGCAGTACTAGTGTCTGAACTTGAAAAAATACAGACTTATCAAAATATTCAACAAATAAAACTCGAAGTCTCCCAACAATGCCAAAGTGCAAAATCACTTGGAAATATTATAAATATTTTACTTCAAATCTCAAAAATAGAATCAGGACAAGAGATCCCTACAAAATCAATTCGTTTGGATGAGCTTGTTTTTGATTGTATTGCTCAGCTAAATTCTATTTATCCGGATTTTACCTTTGATATACTTTTCTGCTCCGATATCATACAGGAAAGCAATTTAATAATAACTGCAAATGAAGAACTTCTCAAGCAAGCACTATTAAATTTAATGATTAATGCTGTAGAGTATGCAGATAATCAAAAAGCTAAAATATTTTTTGATTGCAGCCCAAACAACCTACAAATAGATATCTCTAATAGAGGTAAAACACTAACAAAACAAGAACAAAAGTTACTTTTCTCCTATTTCTTTAGAGGACAAAATGCCAAACATAAACAGGGCTTTGGACTTGGTTTGATCTTATCACAAAGAATATTTTCCATTTATAAGATGGATATAGAATACCATTGTATAGATAAATCCCAAAACGTATTCCGTATTATTTTTCCTAAATATTAAGGCTAATTTTATACTCCTTAAGCTCTTTTTAAGGTCAATAAATTCATTTTTGCAATACTAATAATTGTAATAATGAACAGATTTATTTTTTTGTGTATTCTACTTTTTTGTAACCTGGTTAGTTCACAGCAAACGGTAAAGCTTTCTAGAGAACAAGCAGAGAGTATTTTCTTAGAAAACAATATTGACTTGATTTGTGAAAAGCTTAATATTGAAACCCAAAAAGCAGAAGTTATACAGGCTAAATTATGGCCTAACCCTACTTTTTCCATAAGCGAAATTAATCTGTGGAAAACCACAAGGGTTGAAAACTCGCCACCTTTTTGGGGGAATTTTGGAAGAGATAGACAAATCGCCTTCGAATTAGAACAACTCATCGAGACTGCAGGTAAGAGAAAAAAACTAATTGCCTTAGAACAAATCGGGGTATCAAAGGCCGAACAAGAGTTTGAAGGACTATTAAGAGAGCTGAAACTCGAACTTCGCAATCTGCTAACAGAACTGCAGTACCTTCAACTCTCTAAGAAGATTTACCAGAATCTTTTAGATAATGTTTTGCAATTAACAAACTCGTATCAAAACCAACTAAATCAGGGCATTATTTCAAAGGCAGAGTACATGCGTTTAAAAGCCCAAGAACTTGAGATAGAAAAAGACATTTTAGATCTAAATCTCCAATCCAATGAGATCCAAAAGGAATTAAAATTGTTACTTAATATATCTTCTTCCCTTAGTATAGAAATTAGCGATAATGGTTTTATAAAAGAAACTGTAGATTATAATGCTTTTTTTATTGAAGATATTTTACAAACAGCCAAAGATAATCGGCATGATTATAAATTGGCTTTATTAGAACAAGAGTATTCCAATAAGCTCTTAGATTACCAGAAAGCTCAGCGTATTCCTGATGTAAATCTCCTTGTGAATTATGACCGAAATGGAAATACAATGCTTGATTTTGTAGGTGTTGGACTTTCCTTTGATCTGCCTATTTTCAATAGAAATCAAGGCGGTGTAAAAAAGGCAAAAATTGGTATTACTACGGCCGAATTACAAAAGGAAAAAACTTTAAAATCCATTGAAAACCAAGTATTATTTTCCTATGAATCCTTAAAGGAGTCTATTGGTTTTCTAAACAAAGTTCAAGCAAATTACCCACAGGATTTAGATCTACTTTTAGCTAACTATACCAAAAATTTTCTACATAAAAATGTAAGTATGTTAGAATACTTAGACTTTATGGATGCCTACATCAATAATAAAAAAATTATTCTTGAGACCCAAAAACAGATCAATCACAAAGTAGAACAGCTTAATTACTCTTTAGGAAAAGACCTTTAATCCAAATTATTAAAACATGAAAAAATATTTTTTACAGATTTCAATTATTCTACTAATGGCAAGTTGTCAAGAAAGTGAAAAAAAAGTAGTTCAAATCAATGAATATTGTCTGGATGAAAAACATAAAGAGATTATCAAATTATTATCCGTAACAAAAGAAAATGTAATGGAACAAATACATTTAACAGGTAATATTGTGGAAAATTTTGACAAGGTTAGCAATTTTGTTAGCCTAATCAACGGAGTCATCTCTACCACTTATTTTTCTCAAGGAGATACCGTCTACAAAGGACAAGTTTTAGCTGAAATGCAAAGCACAGAACTCTCTTTACTTCAAGCAGAATTAACTTCCATAGAAGCACAAATTCTAATTGTAGAAGTTGATCTTTTTGCTAAGCAGCAATTGTTCAATGACGGTATCTCCTCAAATAAGGAGCTTATTGAACTTAAAAGTCAATGGAAAGTTTTACAATCAGATAAGAAGAAAATTCAAGCAACTTTAAGCCTTTTTAATGCAGATGATACTAAGGGTGTCTTTTTAATTAAAGCTCCCAGTACAGGAGTTATAACCAAGAAAAATATTAATCCAGGAACCACAATAACAGACCAAGGAGATATTTTATTTTCAATTTCTGATTTAAGTACTCTTTGGGCTATGGCAGATATATACCCGAGTCAAATAGGGTATGTGAACAAAGATATGCAAGTTCTAGTTAAAAGCCCTTCTTATCCAGATGAAACTTTTCAAGGAAAAATAGATCTTGTTTCAGATATTTTAGATGATACCACAAAAGTATTAAAAGCTAGAATAAACCTCGATAATAAACAAAATAAATTAAAACCTGGAATGATGATAGAATTAGACATTTTTAAAGAGGGTAATAAAAGAAAAATTGCTGTCCCAACTTCTAGTTTAATATTCTCCAACTCTAAGAATTACGTTGTAGTTTATAATGGCGACTGTGATATAGAAGCAAGAGAAGTGCAAATAGCCTCCAAAATAAATCAAACTACATACATAGAAAATGGTTTGATAGAAAACGAAGAAATTATTACCAAAAATCATCTTCTGATTTTCGAGAGCCTTAACAACTAATTAAATAATTATTTATTCTAAAATGAGGAAGTTTATCCAAAATATAGTCTCTTTTTCTCTAAAAAATCAATTAATTATCTTCTTTCTAACTGGATTATTGATTGTACTAGGAGTTATTTGTTTAAAAAACACTCCAATTGAGGCTTTCCCAGATGTAACTAACACCCGAACCAGAGTCATTACTCAGTGGCCAGGTAGAAGTGCAGAAGAAATAGAGAAATTTGTCACTATTCCCATAATGAAGCAAATGAACAGTATTCCTAAAAAGGCAGAGGTGCGTTCTATTTCTCTTTTTGGTCTCTCGGTAGTTACTGTAATATTTGAAGATGATGTGGATGACTTTTATGCCCAACAGTACACTTCGAACAAACTTCAAGGCTTTGATTTACCACAGGGGGCCGAAGCACAAGTTGAACCACCTTATGGGGCAACAGGTGAAATATTTCGATATGTTATCCGAAGCAATAGACCCTTGAAAGACATTACAGCCATTCAAGAATGGGTCATAGAAACAGAGCTTGTTACTATAGCCGGAGTTGCAGACATTGTTAGTTTTGGAGGTGAAGAGAAAATCTATGAAATTAAAGTTAATCCTACACAGCTTTCCAGCTATGGTCTTTCTCCAATAGACCTATATGAAGCAGTATCTAATAGCAATATCAATACAGGAGGTGATATAATTGAAAGAGGGGCTCAGGCATACGTGGTGCGTGGAATAGGTCTTTTAGAAAGCCTTAGTGATATTGAAAACATTCTTATTACAACAAGAGATAATGTTCCTATTTTAGTAAAGCATGTTGCAGAGGTTGATATTTCAGCCAAACCAAGATTAGGTCAAGTTGGACTCCAAGATCAAGAGGATTTGGTTCAAGGAATAGTGGTAATGCTTCGCGGAGAAAACCCTAACGAAGTAATACCAAGATTAAAACAAAAAATAGAGGAGTTAAATAGCACCATTCTTCCCAAAGATGTGCAAATAGAACCTTTTATTGATAGAACACAATTGGTTGATGCAACTGTAAATACGGTAACAAAAAATATTTTGGAAGGCATTTTATTGGTATCAATTATAGTATTTATATTCTTATATAACTGGAGAACCACTATAATTGTTGCCTCTGTTATTCCACTTTCGTTTTTATTTGCCATAATAATGTTGCGCATTCAAAATCTACCTGCCAATTTAATTTCCATGGGAGCAATAGATTTCGGTCTACTCTTAGAAGGCACTTTAGTAATAGTGGAAACGGTCTTTGTTTCAATGCAAGCAAAAGCTCATAAGGTGGGTATGTTGAAGTTTAACAAAATGTCAAAATCAGGACTAATTAAAAAAAGTATCTCTAGCGTTGCCATATACATCGTATTTGCTCAGATTATTTTAATTGTGGCCTTGTTCCCTATTTTTTCCTTTCAAAAGGTAGAAGGAAAAATGTTTTCTCCTTTAGCATTTACTCTGGGATATGCTCTTTTAGGGTCTCTTATTTTAAGTATTACCTACGTTCCGGTAATGTGTAAGGCCTTACTTAAAAAGAATATTAAAGAAAAAGAAAATAAAGTTTCTCGCTTGTTTTCAAAAAATCTTTATAAATTATTCTTGTTAAGCACTAAATACAAGAAAACAACTATTGCCTGTTTTGTAGCTTTGATTGTAATTTGTGGAATTCGTTTCATGGATTATGGGACAGAATTTATTCCAAAATTAAATGAAGGTGCACTATATGTAAGAGCTACTCTTCCCAATAGTATTAACCTTAATGAATCCAGTGCTTTAGCTAAAGAAATGAAAGAAAAAATACGTGGATTCGAACAAGTAGAATTTGTTCTTAATCAAATAGGTAGACCAAATGATGGAACCGATCCTACAGGTTTTTTCAATATTGAATTCCATATTCAACTTTATCCCCAAAGCCAATGGAAAAATAAATTATCGAAAGAACAACTAATTGAACAAATACGCAGCGAGTTAGAAGCCTACCCAGGGATTATTTTTGGCTTTAGTCAACCTATTCAGGATAATGTAGAGGAATATGTTGCTGGGGTTAAGAGTCAGTTAGTTGTCAAGATTTTCGGCAACGATTTATTTAAACTCGAGAATTATGCGGACCAAGTAGCTGATGCCATAAAAGATGTACAGGGAATCAAAGATTTAAATGTATACCGAAACATTGGACTTCCCGAACTTCGTATTAAACTCCACGATCATAAGATGGCGCGATATGGTGTGGATATGGCAAGTGCACAAGCTGTTTTAGAAATGGCAATTGGTGGTAGAGCCGCTACAAGCTTCTATGAACAGGAAAGAACATTCGATGTACGCATCCGATTTGCTAAAGAATATAGAGATGACCACCAAAAAATAGGTGCCATACTGATTCCAACAAATTTAGGGACAAATATTCCTTTGAGTGAGATTTCAACCATTAGCTACATTACAGGACCAACATTTATATATCGAGAAGCAAATAGCCGATACATCGCTGTAGGTTTTAGTATAGATGGTCGAGACTTGGGAACAACGATAAAAGAGGCAAAGTCTAAGGTAGAGCAAATTAAAACTATTCCTAAAAACACCAAAGTAGTTTGGGCTGGTGAATTTGAAAGCAAAGAAAGAGCAACTGCGCAATTGGCCCTTATTGTTCCTGGTGTATTACTACTGATCTTATTCTTATTATATTTAAATTTCAGAACAATCAAAGATACCCTTATATCTGCTTTAACACTACCATTTGCTTTCATCGGTGGATTTGTTTCTCTATGGCTAACAGGCACCACTTTTGGAATATCAGCAGGAATTGGATTTATAATTCTTTTTGGGGTAGCCACAATTGATGGAATTGTTTTAATAGGTGTTATGAGAGATAATTTAAGAGAAGGACTTGCTTTGACAAAGGCTATTGACAAAGGAGTTCAAAGCCGTATCCGTCCAATTATTATGATTGCTTTAATGGGATCTTTAGGTTTATTACCAGCTGCGCTATCATCTGAGATGGGCTCTGAGATTCAAAAGCCTTTAGCTATTATGATTGTTGGTGGTTTACTTACTTGTATGATATTATCTCTAACAGTATTACCACAAGTATTTTACTGGGTATACAAAAATAAAGACAAAAATAAATAACAAAGCACTACAAGGGTTCAGGATAAAATCAGCCTTAATATAAAAACAAAAAAATAGCACAGGCTTTACTGTGCTATTTTGATTTTATTTGTAATTATCTTTAGATCTAACGAATACCTTGTTGATTTAAATAACGATGATATTTAGCACTATTGGCATTATGCTCTCTTAGTGTTTTTGCAAATTCATGATAACCTAAGTTCTCCACACTAGCGCAAAAATAAATATAATCGTGCTGCTCTGGATTAAGTACAGCCTCTATGGAGCTCTTATCTGGCATTACAATTGGTCCAGGAGGTAAACCTGGATTTAAATAGGTGTTATAAGCAGATTCAACTTCTTTGTGTTTGTTTAACACTCTAAATATTGGAGTATCCCAATCATTAGAAGCAAGCTTATAACTGTAGACTAGAGTTGGATCTGCCTGCAAAGGCATACCTATTCTAAGGCGGTTCAAGTAAGCTCCTGCTACCTTAGCTCTTTCATCTACCTTGGCTGTTTCTTTTTGAACAATAGAGGCCAAAATTGAAACCTCCACAGGACTTAAGCCTAAAGAGTCCGCTTTAGCTCTACGCTCCTTTGTCCAGTAACGCAAATAATCCCCATGTAATTTATTTCTTAATTTTATTGGATTTACGTTCCAGTAAACCTCATAGGTATCGGGTAAAAAGCCACTCAACACATTCTGGGTAGTAAAACCATTATCTTCCAAAAACTTAGGGTTATAAAAAGCTTCTAAAATATCCAAAGAATCTGCCTCTATTTGGGTAGATAGACGCTGAGCTAAATTCTCAATGCGCTCTTGGTTATTGAATGTTAAACGAACCGGGATGTTTACTCGTAAGGCTTCAATGATATCATAGCTATTCATACCATTTCTTAGTTTAAATCTACCCCTGATAACGTTATAAGGATATTGCCTTTGTTCGGATATCTCTAAAAATCCATCTTTATCATTTAAGTAAGGAGATATGACATCTAATACGTCATAGAAGTTATCGGATTCCTTTACGTAAATAAATTGCTCTTGATCCCATCCATTCAAATTCGGGGAGAATGCCTTTTGGTACCAAAAGTACAAGTACCCCATTAGTCCAAATACACCTACTACGGATATTAGAACAACAATGTTTTTAATTTTCATTATTTTTTTAAAATATTAATTGATATAATGCCTCATCTTTATACCCCTTATTGGTACGAGTCCACTGTTTTTTGACTCCCACAAGAGTAAATCCACTTTTCTCAAATAAAGCAATACTTGCTTTATTATCACAAGTGATATTAGCATATAGTTGATGCAAATATAAATGTTCTTTAGCGTAATCCATAACCATTTGTAAGGCCATGGAGCCAAAGCCTTTTTGCCTTTGGCTATCTTGCTTGATAACGATGCCAAGACCCGCTCTACTATTGGTGGGGTCAAAGTCAAATAAATCTATTAATCCCAGTGTTTGGTTATCTACAGAATCACAAATAACCAATCGCAATTGTTTAGCAGAATAAATGTCCATATGAGCATTCTCTAAATATTGCTTAATTAAATATCTACTGTATGGGGTTTGAGTATTACTTACCTCCCACAATTTAATATCATTTTCAATTTGATAAATAAATTCCAAATCCTCTGGTTCCAGGGCTCTTAAAAAGATAGTATCTCCTTGTATAAACATTTCTATTTTATTTTAACTTCTCCTTGAAACACAAACTGCGCAGGTCCTATTAAATACACATCGGTAAACTTGCCATTATCTTCTTTGAATTCTATTTGCAAATCACCACCTAAGACACTAATATCTATAGTAGTACTATCGGCTTTTTTAAGTGCATACATGCTTAAAGCAACTGCTGTGGCTCCTGTTCCACAGGAAAGAGTCTCATCCTCTACCCCTCTTTCGTAGGTGCGTATATTAAAGCGGTTTGGTCCCTCTTGTTCTACAAAGTTAACATTACTTCCACTTAAGCCATATAAATCTCCATGAGAAATACTTTGCCCTCTAGAATACACACTATAGCGGTCCAAATCCCTTACTAAAGCAACATGGTGCGGACTACCAGTATCAACAAAACTATGTTTATCATAAAGCTCCACTTTATCTACATCCTTCATCTTCACACTTACTATAGATCCACTTATTGTAGCGCTATGCTGGCCATCATTTGCCTGAAAAGTACACACATCTTTGACAATACCTAAATCCCGTACAAATGCAACACTGCAACGTGCTCCATTACCACACATACTACTAGGATTACCATCGCTATTGACATACTCCATAGTGAAATCACTATTATACAAAGTATCGTTATGAATCAAAATAAGCCCATCGGCTCCTATACCAAAACGTCTATCGCATAAGTGTTCAATTAATTCTTTGTTCTTAGCATCAAAGATATTTTCTCTATTGTCAATTAAGATAAAATCATTCCCTGTTGCTTGGTATTTGTAAAACTTCAGCATACTTCCTTTTACTTTTTACTCACAAATTTACATTTTTTATTGGTTAACTCACCTGTTAACCTTGGGTTAAAGGTAGCATTAATTGTCAAAATATATAATATTTTTACTTGTATTACTTTAAAAAACAGACCTCGAGATGAAAAAATTTTTTTCTTTATTATTTATTTCAATTTTAAGTGGTGTGATAACTCTTTTAGGGTATAAGTATTATCTACAACAAGAGGATCAACCACTTTTTCAAGAACAACAATTCTTTGAACAAACCACCTCAAGCCAAACTAATATAGCGCCCTTAAATTACAATGCCTATGATTTTATTCCTGCGGCTAATAAGGCGGTAAAAGCAGTAGTCCACGTCAAGAATGTAAGCTATCAAAAAAACAACGCTCCAAGTATCTTGGACTATTTTTACGGTTCCTCTGCCGCTACAAAACCAAAAATTCAAGTCGGAATGGGTTCTGGTGTTATTATCAGCTCTGATGGCTATATTGTTACCAATAGCCACGTGATTCAAAATGCCTCAGAATTAGAGGTAACCTTGAATGACAACACCATATATAAAGCAGTTTTAATTGGTAGTGATAAGCAAAGTGATATCGCACTTTTAAAAATTGAACCACGCCAGGATCTGCCATACTTAGAATTTGCAGATTCCGATGCCATTGAACTAGCCCAATGGGTATTAGCCGTTGGTAATCCTTTTAATTTAACCTCTACGGTGACCGCTGGGATAATCTCGGCAAAGGCTCGTAATTTAGAACAAACTGGCATTGGAAGCTTTATCCAAACCGATGCGGTGATAAACCCAGGAAACAGCGGTGGAGCCCTGGTTAATAGCCAAGGAGAATTAATAGGCATCAACACGTTGATATCCTCCAATACCGGATCCTATGTTGGATACGGCTTTGCTGTACCTTCTAATTTAGCCAAGAAAATAGTCCAAGATCTTACGGAATTTGGCCGAGTTCAACAAGCCATCCTCGGAGTAAGCGGCGCGGAGTTAAACCCAAGGGTTGCAGAGCACTTAAATATTGATTCTACCCAAGGTTTTTACATAAGTAGTATAGACCCTAGAAGTGATGCATTAAATAAAGGTTTACAAACAGGAGATATAATTACTCACATCGATAATAAGAAGATTATAAGCTTTGCTGATTTAAAAAATATATTATACTCTAAGAATCCCTCAGACACAGTGGTAATTACTTTTATAAGAAATAATAAACCCATGCAAACAAGGGTATCGTTAATGAGCGATAACCCAAATACAGTAGTCTATAAAGGTTTTAGTTTTGAGCAAGGTAAAAAAGCAAAGCCTAATCAAAGAAATTCTTCCATTGTAATTACTGAGCTACAAAATCCAGATTATAGTAATTACAAAGATGCCCTTGTCCATAGTACTTTAATAACTATCAATGATACAAAGATAGATTCTATAGAAGATCTACAAAGATTATTGGATAGGTTCTCAAACCAGCAAAAGATTAAAGTAAATATAATAACCCAAAAAGGTGAATATCTTAGCTTTTTACTATAAATTTACAGAAAGAGAAAGACTTTTTACAAAAAATAGGATTTAAGCTTTTACTCTTGATTTATTCATTTAAAATATGGAATTTTGCGGTAACTTATACAACACAATCTAATCCATGGAAAATACAAATTTATACGACAAAGAATTAGCTTTTCAAGCAGATCGTAGAAAGGCATGTGTAGAATTTATTAAAATCGCTAGCGACTTATGGTATGATAAATCTATCGAATTATTAATGTTCCGTAATCAACTTATTGATAGAAGCGTTAGTGATATTATCAACCTTCACGAATATGCAGCTAAATTCGTAAGTAAACCAATTAATATTTTTGATACTGTTGAAATTGCAAAAGCAATTCAACAAGCTGATTTACCTCCATCTAGAATTGATATCGGTAAGTTAACTTATGAATACCAATTAGAAGAAAATACTGCAGTTGATGCATTATCTTTTGTTACAAATAAATTAAAAGACGCCAAAGATACCGAACAACTCGTTCCTAAGGATGTAGTTCTTTACGGTTTTGGACGTATTGGACGCTTGTTAGCTCGTGAGCTAATGAACAAAATTGGAAAAGGACAACAAATGCGCCTTCGTGCAATTGTAACTCGTGATAAAGACGATGCTACTTTATTAGAAAAACGTGCTTCTCTATTAAAATATGACTCTGTTCACGGTAACTTCGAAGGTTCAGTAGTGGCTGATCCACAAAACAAAGCATTAATCATCAATGGACACACAGTACATATGATTTCTGCTAATTCACCGGAAGAAATTGATTACACACAGTACGATATTGATAATGCTTTAATTATTGATAACACAGGAGTTTTCAAAACAGAGCAAGAATTAGCTCGTCACCTATCTTCTAAAGGTGCTGCTAAAGTTTTACTTACAGCTCCAGGAAAAGGTATCCCAAACATCGTACAGGGAGTTAACCAAAAAGAGTACGACCCAGAAACAGTAGACATCTGGTCAGCGGCTTCTTGTACTACAAACGCTATTACTCCAATCTTAAAGGTAATGGAAGACAACTTTGGTGTAGTTAAAGGACACTTAGAGACCATTCACGCCTATACTAATGACCAAAACCTTGTGGACAATATGCATAAGAAGTACCGTCGTGGTAGAGCTGCTGCATTAAACATGGTTATTACAGAAACAGGAGCAGGAAGTGCTGTGGCTAAAGCTTTACCGCAATTAGCTGGAAAACTAACTTCAAATGCTATCCGCGTACCTGTACCAAATGGTTCTTTAGTTGTATTAAACTTAGATATTAATAAAGCTACTACAGTACAGGAGTTAAACCAAGTAATGCACAACGCTGCTTTACAAGGGGATTTAGTAGAGCAAATCAAATACTCTATCAACAACGAACTAGTATCTTCTGATATTGTTGGAACTTCTGCTCCATCTATCTATGATAGTAAAGCTACCATTGTTTCGGCAGATGGAAAAAGCGTAGTATTATATGTATGGTATGATAACGAATATGGTTATAGCCACCAAGTAATTCGCTTAGCCAAATACATCGCTCAAGTAAGACGTTACACTTACTACTAGTAGATATTTTACTCTAGAAAAAGAGTCAGAAATACAAAAGCCCTAGAAAATTTTCTAGGGCTTTTTTTCTATAACATATATAAGTATCCGCCTGACCAACCCCACCTTTGCTAGTTTAGTATAAGGTAATCAAGCAAGTACATATATAAGACTGTTTTAACAATGAGTTTTATAGAGTTGAATTATTACAAGACTGCATTATCTATAGAACTACTTCTTAATTAACTCATCTAAACAGACTCTAAATTTACTGCTATTCCAATTGGCAGCTCTAAACTTTTTAGCTACTAAATTACTGTTTTTATCTATCACAAAAGAGGCAGGTAAACTCTGGGAATATATAACCCCTGGAGCAGAAGCATTTGTAAAGTATACCGGAAGAGTATACTTATTGTTTTGTTGAAATTCAGCCACAACCCCTGGATCTTGATTTGTTATAAATAAAAAAACTACCTTATCTTTATAATCCTCATAGAGAGCTTGAAAACTTGGTTTCTCAGCTAAACATGGCGGGCACCAAGTAGCCCAAAAATTAATAATAACCACCTTGTTGCTCAGCTGGCTAAAATCGAACTCTTTGCCAGCTTGGTCATAAATTTTCCAGTCTCCGTAGTCCACATGTTGATAATCTTCTACCTTCTCTAAAGTAGGACTCATAGCTATTACCCTATTGAGCCACACCTTAAGGCTAGTTCCCAAAGGAGTAAAGACTAGTAGTAGAATGAGTCCAACCCAAATAATATTTGAAACCTGACTCTTTTTTTTACTTTTTTTGTTCATTTTTTCTTTCCAACAATAAATTTTTATCAATATTACGCCAAAGATTGCATTTTAATGGATTTTACGCGCGTTAAATAACTTAAAAAATATGCTAAGTACACAATCAATAGCATTTAAAACAATCCTTGAGCTAGA
Organism: uncultured Flavobacterium sp.; assembly: GCA_947632215.1. Taxonomy (GTDB): domain Bacteria; phylum Bacteroidota; class Bacteroidia; order Flavobacteriales; family Flavobacteriaceae; genus Flavobacterium. Next base: position 63,975 of record CANROJ010000005.1, read on the forward strand.
TAATAGGTAAATACATAGAGTAGAGCTTATCTTCTTGTAAATCTTTATTACCCTTGTGTGAGCACCCAAAAATAAAGCCATCAGAAAATATAATACGTAAGGATCCTTTAAAAAAACTCAACCACGCTTTCAAGAACCTATTTTAAAGTAAATACCCCAAAGAGCATTTAACTTTTTGGGGTATATCTATTTTACTTGTTCATTATGGACTTTTAATTCATCCAAAACAGTTGGGTAAATTATTTTCCTTGAGCAATTAAGTTTAATGCAGAACCTGCTTTAAACCACTCTATTTGACTATCATTATAGGTGTGATTAGCCACGATAATATCCTTAGAACCATCTTTGTGTACAAATTCTAAAGTCAAAGGTTTATCTGGAGCAAACTCATTTAAGTCTAAGAAATTGATTGTATCATCTTCTAAAATCTTATCATAATCCATTTCGTTTGCGAAAGTCAGAGCCAACATACCTTGTTTTTTAAGGTTTGTTTCGTGAATACGAGCAAAAGATTTCACTAAAACAGCCATAACACCTAAATGACGTGGTTCCATAGCGGCATGTTCACGAGAGGATCCTTCTCCGTAGTTCTGATCCCCTACAACAATTGTTGTAACACCAGCTGCTTTATATTGTCTTTGGGTATCTGGTACGCTTCCATACTCACCCGTTAATTGATTCTTAACAGAGTTTGTCTTGTGGTTAAAAGCATTCTCAGCACCAATGAGCATATTGTTAGAAATATTATCTAAGTGCCCACGGTAACGCAACCAAGGTCCAGCCATTGAAATGTGATCGGTGGTACACTTACCAAATGCTTTAATAAGTAGCTTAGCACCTTTTATATTTTGTCCATCCCATGGAGCAAAGGGCTCTAAAAGCTGTAAGCGAGAAGACTCATCTGAAACAACTACCTCAATATTAGAACCATCGCTAGCAGGAGCTTGATAACCTGGATCCTCTACATCAAATCCTTTGGTTGGTAATTCATCTCCTGTTGGAGGTAATAACTTAACCTCTTGCCCCTTATCATTAATTAAAGTATCGGTAATTGGGTTAAACCCTAAATCTCCTGAAATAGCTAAGGCTGCAACCATCTCAGGTGAAGTAACAAAAGCATGTGTATTTGGATTACCATCGGCACGCTTAGAGAAGTTACGGTTAAAAGAGTGAACAATAGTGTTCTTTTCTTGTTTATCGGCTCCAGCGCGATCCCACTGACCAATACAAGGACCACAAGCATTTGTAAATACTTTAGTTCCCATTTTCTCAAATGTCTCTATAATACCATCTCTTTCGATAGTATAGCGAATAAGCTCCGAACCTGGATTAATTCCAAACTCGGCCTTTGGAGTAATTCCGTGCTTTACGGCTTGCTCCACTATTGAAGCGGCTCTACTCATATCTTCGTACGATGAATTAGTACAAGAACCAATTAATCCCCACTCTACTTTTTGTGGCCATCCATTAGCTGCAAGTTCCTTTTTCATTTTAGAAACCGGTGTACCTCTATCTGGGGTAAATGGTCCATTGATGTAGGGCTCTAATTCTGATAAGTTGATTTCAATTACCTGATCAAAATAAGTATAAGGATCTTGGTAAACTTCCTTATCTCCTGTTAAGTACTCTGCAACGGTATCAGCAGCGTCCACAACGTCTTGACGTCCAGTAGCGCTTAAATAACGGCGCATAGAATCATCATATCCGAAAGTAGAAGTAGTTGCACCAATCTCAGCACCCATATTACAGATAGTTCCCTTACCTGTACAGCTCATAGACTCTGCACCTTCTCCGAAATATTCAACAACAGCCCCTGTTCCACCTTTTACAGTTAGAATATCTGCCACGCGCAGAATAACATCTTTTGGCGCTGTCCATCCATTTAACTTACCTGTTAACTTTACTCCAATTAACTTTGGAAATTTTAATTCCCAAGCCATTCCTGCCATTACATCTACCGCGTCAGCTCCACCAACACCAATAGCTAACATCCCTAGACCTCCAGCATTTACTGTGTGAGAGTCTGTACCGATCATTAGCCCTCCAGGAAATGCGTAATTCTCAAGTAAAATTTGATGTATAATACCAGCTCCTGGGTTCCAGAATCCAATACCATACTTATTAGAAACAGAAGCTAAGAAGTCAAAAACTTCAGAACTCTGTGATTTTGCAACTTTTAAATCTGTTTCCGCCCCTACCTTGGCTTGAATAAGGTGATCACAATGCACCGTTGTTGGAACAGCTACTTTGGATTTACCGGCATGCATAAATTGCAACAAAGCCATCTGCGCAGTGGCATCCTGACAAGCAACGCGGTCGGGAGCAAAATCGACGTAATCTTTTGCTCTAGTAAAAGCGCGACTAGGAGCACCTTGCCATAAGTGAGAGTATAAAATCTTTTCTGAAAGAGTTAAAGGACGCCCCACTAATTCACGTGCTTTATCTACACGTGCAGGCATTTCCTTATAAACCTTCTTAATCATTTCAATATCAAAAGCCATAATATAATTATTAAGTGTTGTAAATAACTCCATACAAGTTAAAAAATATTCTAGTGATAAACCTTATTTTTAATGTTAATTAGCCCTTAATACCAACTATTTAGAACTAATTTAATTAAAAACCCAAATTTTGTGTATTACCTGGTTAATCAACCGTTTTGATAAGGGCTAACAAGAGTATTAATACACCACTATATACTAAGAACAGCATCTAAAATCACACTTGAAGCTTCTAATATAATTTTGGATATAAAGTAAGGATAAATAAAAAATGGGAGGACTCAAAAGAGTTCTCCCATTTTTATGGTATATAAATCTTTCTCCTATTAAAAAAGGATAAAAACGTATTATTTTGTTGTTGAAATTGGAGCAAACTTAGTTAAGTTAATTCCTTGTACAGCAGCTTTATACTCCTCTACAGTTGGTATTCTTCCCAAGATAGCAGAAAGAACTACAACTGGAGTAGAAGCCAATAAAGACTCTCCTTTTTTGCGCTCTGAATCTTCCACTACACGTCCTTGGAACAAACGAGTTGAAGTAGCCATTACCGTATCTCCTTTAGCAGCCTTTTCTTGGTTACCCATACAAAGGTTACAACCAGGACGCTCTAAATACATAACATTATCATATTCTGTACGCGTAGCTGTCTTAGGTAAAAGATCGCTGAATTCAAAACCAGAATATTTCTGTAAGAACTCCCAATCTCCTTCTGCTTTTAACTCATCAATAATGTTATAAGTAGGAGCAGAAACAACTAAAGGTGCTTTAAAAGTAACCGTACCTGTTTGTTCCTCTAGGTTTTTAAGCATTTGAGAAACGATTTTTAAATCGTCTTTATGCACCATACAAGAACCAACAAATCCTAAGTCTACTTTTTTATCCCCACCATAGAAAGAAAGCTCTCTAATAGTATCGTGTGTATAACGCTTAGAAACATCGTCATTATTTACATCTGGATCGGCAATCATTGGTTCATCAATGATATCTAAATCAATAACAACCTCAGCAAAATACTTAGCGTTATCATCTGGAGTTAAAGCAGGTTTATCACCTGATTTAATTTCCTCGATACGCTTATTAGCTTTATTGATTAAACCTTGTAATACTTTATTCTCATTATCCATACCTTTTTCAATCATGATTTGGATACGTCTTTTAGCAATTTCTAAAGACTCAATTAAAGTATCATCCTGAGAAATACAGATAGAAGCTTTAGCTTTCATCTCTGCAGTCCAGTCAGTAAAAGTAAATGCTTGATCGGCTAATAAAGTACCTATGTGTACTTCGATAATTCTTCCTTGGAATACGTTATCTCCACCAAACTGTTGTAGCATTTGAGATTGAGTAGCATGAACAACATCACGGAAATCCATATGTGGTTTCATAGTTCCTTTGAAAGTAACCTTTACAGACTCTGGAATTGGCATAGAAGCTTCTCCTGTAGCTAATGCAAGAGCTACCGTACCTGAATCGGCACCAAAGGCAACACCCTTACTCATTCTTGTATGAGAGTCACCACCGATAATAATAGCCCAATCATCGATAGTAATATCATTTAATACTTTGTGAATAACGTCGGTCATTGAATGATATTCTCCCTTAGGGTCACGTGCAGTGATTAATCCGAAATCATTCATAAACTTCATCAACTTAGGAATATTAGCTTGCGCTTTCTTATCCCAAACCGAAGCAGTGTGACATCCTGATTGGTATGCTCCATCAACAATTGGAGAAATAACTGTAGCAGCCATTGCCTCTAATTCTTGAGCTGTCATTAATCCTGTAGTATCTTGAGATCCTACAATATTAACCTCTACGCGAACATCCGATCCAGCATGTAATACCTTACCTGGAGCTACTCCTACAGCGTTTTTGTTAAAAATTTTCTCCACTGCAGTAAGTCCTTGCCCCTCAATTGAGATTTCCTTAGATGGAGCAAATACCACAGGAGCAGTTTCATTTAATAACTTAGCTGCAAAAGTTTGGATTTTCTTACCAAAAACAATAGCGTATGATCCACCTGCTCTGATAAATTCCATTTTTTGAGGAGTAAGAGCCTTTGAGATATCAATTAACTCTTTATCCCCTTGATATAATTTCTTTGTTTGTGTATTAATAGTAAGTACAGTACCTGTCTCTACAGAGTAAACTTGCTCTAAAACTGGTTCTGATTTTTCATTCAAAACAACCTCGCCATTAGCATCTGTTTTCTTTACCCAGTTCTTAAGGTCTAATCCAATACCACCAGTTACATCAACTGTAGTTAAGAAAATAGGTGAAATACCATTGGTACCTGCAACAATTGGAGCAATGTTTACAAACGGCACATAAGGACTAGCTTGTTTACCTGTCCAAAGAGCTACGTTATTTACCCCTGACATTCTAGAGGATCCAACTCCCATAGTTCCTTTTTCAGCAACTAACATCACACTTGCATCTGGATGTAATTCCTGTAGAGCTTTAATTTGTTTTTGAGCCTCTGGAGTTATCATACACTGTCCGTGTAATTCGCGGTCAGAACGAGAGTGAGCTTGATTACCTGGAGATAATAAATCGGTAGAAATATCTCCTTCACCTGCTACAAAAGTAACTACTTTAATTTCTTTAGCTATTTGTGGTAATTCTGTAAAGAACTCCGCCTTAGCATAACTCTCAATAATATCTTTAGCTACAAGATTACCTTTTAAGAAAGCTTCTTTTAAACGGTCTGTATCTGCGTCATATAAGAAAACTTGAGTTTTAAGTACTTTAGCAGCTTTTTGTGCAATTTGCTCGTCATTTCCTAAAGCTAAGTCTAAAAGAACAGCAATAGAAGGTCCCCCTTTCATATGAGACAATAATTCAAAAGCAAAATCTACACTAATTTCCTTTACAGATTCAGTACCTAAGATAATTTGCTTTAAAAATTCTGCTTTAACACCAGCTGCACTAGTAGTACCAGGCAATACATTATAAATAAATAATTGTAAAGACCCTTGGCGCCCTGGATTATTTAGATCTTTAATTTGATCGATAATTTCGTTTAATAATTCTGCATCATCAATTGGTTTTGGGTGAAGACCAACGAGTTTTCTTTCTTCAATTTCGTTAACGTAATCCTTGTAAAGGCTCATATTTATTTTCTTTAGATTATTATAAGTTGGTGTAGAGAAGTTTTGCCTTATATACAACCAACTTTCTTAAAATTTCATTGTTTAGTTTTGCAAAATTCACAAGTCTTTATTGAGTATGGACTCTTAGGTAAAACTATATCTGTTAAAGTAGATAAGTACTAAAAACATTTCAATAAAGCAATACATTTGCTTTTTGCACTGCAAATTTACGCAAACTAATTTATATTCAAAAGTTTTTAATCATTCCTATAAAACAGAGAATTATTATTTATAAAGATTCTATTATGATGATAAAAATCCAATGTGTTAAAACAAATCCCTACATTATTGCTGATTCTTTTTAAAATTTAATGTTTACAATAGCAAATTAGAATTTTTGAAGTTGTTTTAATAAAAAAATGACATTTCAGCTAATTACTAAAATGTCATTTTTGTTTATTCGAATTATAATATTCTTATTTTTTCATCCAATTATTACGGAATTCACAGTCTCTAAATTCCCCTTGAATGTTGATATGCACATCCTTTAAGGTCTTAGCAATCCATTTTTGTACTTCTTCGGCTTGTTTTTTGTTTAAAGCCATGGTGCGAACCTTTGTATAATCGTTTGCAAAATCAACTTTATGCTCGTCAAATTTTTTGTTAACCATTACAATACGGTAGGCCTTTTCGTTCTTTCTAGGATCAAAAGTCATTGCAACAGGTGAAACCTGACCTTGCTCCAAAGGTGCTACTAATTGGTATAGCTCACGATCGTCCATGGTATTTAACTCAAAACGAGTTTCCATAGTCATAGGGTCTTTCATAATCCCTCCATTTAAACGAGTATCTATATCATCAGAAGAAGCCGCTGCGGCTTGCTCGAAAGTGATTTCTTTATTTACGATCTTCTCGCGAATACCAGAGAGTTTTTGCTTAGCCTCTTCTAAAGCTTGAGGGGTAGCCACTGGCATAAGTAAAATATGACGCAAATCTAAGTGTTGACCTCTGATTTTCTCCAAGTATATCATATGGAATCCAAACTCGGTTTCAAAAGGCTCAGAAACTTCACCTTCGGCCATACTAAAGGCAACTTCTTTAAATTCTTTAGCAAATGGATCTTTTTTAGTTATAGAGTAAAAACCTCCATTGGTAGCAGATCCTGGATCCTCACTAAAAAGAACAGCCTTAGTAAAGAAACTAGCCCCATTGTTTACCACATCATCTCTCATGTCATTTAAACGATCGATAACTTTTTGCTTTTGTTCTTTTGAAATCTCTGGTTTGATAACAATCTGAGCAACCTCAACCTCATCTCCTACCATTGGAACTTTATCCTGTGGAATACTAACAAAGAACTGACGTACTTCCTCTGGGGTAATAGTCACTTTATTTACAACATGCTGTTGCATGTTCTCGGTTAATTTATTTTGCTTTACAATATCAAAGAAGTAAGAACGGAATTCCTCTTCGGTATCTTTATTATAAAAAGATAAAATTCTCTCCATAGAACCTACACTTTCGATCATGCGGTTAATCTGGTCGCTCATAAAAGAATTTACCTCGCTATCTGGTACATCTAAACTATCTTGTACTGCTTGGTGAGCGAAAAGCTTATCTTCTAAAAGACGCTCAAAAATTTCACAACGAGAAAGGTAATCCACCGGAGCGTTCTGTGCTTTTAATTCGATGATGGTTTTATCAATTTCCGAATCTAAAATAACATACTTTCCAACTACTCCTACTACTCCATCGATTTTACGCTTTGTTTGAGCGTAAGAAAAACCTATAAAAGACAAGGCCATTGCACAAATAAACCAGGTCTTTACTTTAAAAAACTTCATACTTATTATTGTTTTTTGCATCATTTAAAATATCTTCTTGTATTTGACTTAAAAGGGTCACTTTACGCTGATTTAGTACCAAAAGGCGTAAAGAGGTCTTTATATATTCATAAGGGATTTTCTCTCCTTTATTTTTTATATCTTTTACTCTTACAAAGTAAGTGCTATTTTGCTCTGGGTCTTCTACCTGGAAAACAGCATTCTTACTCAAATAGGTATTGCTATTGCTTGAATTTAAAAACGGCAGTTTTTGATATAAATAATTAATATCTACCCAAACCGAATCATTAAGACCATGAGCTTTCATTTGCAGGGTCATATCAGACAAAGAAACTCTATCGTTTTGATTAGAACTATTAAACTTTTTCTTTATTTCAGTGAACTTAGCATTATCATTAAGCACGTTTACATAACTAAGCTTTAAAAGCATATCATCCACTACCATGTTTTTCTCAAACTCCTGGTAGTATCTCTGTAGATCTTGTTCTGTGACAAGAGTGTCGATCTTACGCTGGACCATATTGCCCAAGTATGCTTTGATCTTTAAATCCTTGGCAAAATTATCTACCAAAGTATTGATCTTATCCTGTTCTTGATAAGAAAGATTAAACTCAGCAGCATCAATTAACAATTCTTTGGTAGCCCACTTTTCAATAAAGTTATTTACCCTTGCCACACTATCTTTAGAGCCATGTAAACTTTGTCCAAATACATCTAAAGCATCTAAGGATAAATAACTATCATTTACCCTGGCAATAGAATTATCTGCCCTGGCAACATCTTTGGCTTTATCACAGGATTGTAAAAAACCTATGCTCAATAAAAAAGCACCACATATGCCAAAAGTAATCTTGTTCATCAGCTCGTTAGTTCTAGGTGAATAAATATAGTTTTTTTCTATTCAAGCACAAAAATAGACAAATCATCCTATTATGCCTATTAAAAGATATTGCTAATTTCAAAATAACACGATTCCCATTGGATAACCTAACATTTTAATATATTATTTTGTTTTTACCCTATGGATTTGATCCCGTAATTTATACTTAAAAATATCCTTACCAAATAAAAACTACCTATTTCAAGGAAATATAAGTACTTTTGTATCCTAAAATTTTTAATAATGAGTTTTTTAAAGGAAATTGATCGCAGAAGAACCTTTGGAGTTATTGCCCATCCCGATGCTGGTAAAACAACTTTAACAGAGAAGTTACTTCTTTTTGGTGGAGCTATTCAAGAGGCAGGTGCAGTGAAGAACAATAAAATAAAAAAAGGAGCTACTTCTGACTTTATGGAAATTGAACGCCAAAGAGGAATCTCGGTAGCAACCTCTGTCTTAGCCTTTAATTATAGAGATAAAAAAATAAACATTTTAGATACACCAGGTCACAAAGACTTTGCTGAAGACACCTTTAGAACCTTAACGGCTGTAGATAGTGTGATTGTAGTAATTGATGTGGCTAAAGGGGTTGAGGAACAAACCGAGAAACTAGTAGAGGTTTGTCGCATGAGAAACATCCCTATGATTGTCTTTATCAATAAATTAGATAGAGAAGGAAGAGATGCCTTTGATCTAATGGATGAAGTAGAGCAAAAACTTCAATTAACAGTAACTCCACTTAGTTTCCCTATTGGAATGGGCGTAGACTTTAAAGGTATCTATAATATATGGGAGAAAAACATAAATCTTTTCAACGACGATAGTCGTAAGAATATCACTGATGTTATTTCGATTAAAGATATTAATTCTAAAGAATTAAATAATATCGTTGGAGATAAAGCTGCTAAAAACCTGCAAGATGATTTAGAAATTGTAGAAGGTATATATCCTGAGTTCGATACTAAATTATACCAAGAAGGAAAATTACAACCTGTATTTTTCGGTTCTGCATTAAACAATTTTGGAGTTAGAGAATTACTAGATTGCTTTATTGACATAGCTCCTAGTCCAACTCCTAAAGAATCTAGTACAAGACTTGTAGATCCAAAAGAACAGACTTTTTCAGGATTTGTATTTAAGATCCACGCTAATATGGACCCTAAACACAGAGACCGTTTAGCCTTTGTAAAGATTGTATCTGGTACATTTGAAAGAAACAAGCCTTATCTACATGTAAGACAAGGTAAAAAATTAAAGTTCTCCTCTCCCAATGCATTCTTTGCAGAGAAAAAAGAGATCATTGATATTTCATATGCTGGAGACATTGTAGGATTACACGACACAGGTAACTTTAAGATTGGAGATACTTTAAGTGAAGGAGAAATCATGAAGTTCAAGGGAATCCCTAACTTCTCGCCTGAGCACTTCCGTTACATTAACAACGCTGACCCGATGAAATCTAAACAATTAGAAAAAGGTATCGATCAGTTAATGGATGAAGGAGTAGCACAGCTATTTACCTTAGAGATGAATGGTAGAAAAGTAATTGGTACCGTTGGTGCCTTACAATACGAGGTAATCCAATACCGTTTAGAACACGAGTATGGTGCTAAGTGTATCTATGAGAACTTCCCTGCTTATAAAGCATGTTGGGTAAGCCCAGATGACCCTAAGAATGAAGAATTTAAGGAGTTCAAACGAATCAAGCAAAAATTCTTAGCTCTAGATAAAGCTGGACAATTGGTATTCTTAGCAGATAGTGAATTCTCTATCCAAATGACACAAAGTAAATTCCCGAGTGTGAAACTGCGTTTTACTTCTGAGAAAATAGAATAAAACACTTTGCTTTACTTTTATCTATTTCAAAAAGTACTTCAAAGCTCAAAAAAATAAAACAGGCTATCTTAATTTAAAAATAAGATAGCCTGTTTTTTTATTATTTTAAATCCCAACTTGTTATTGGACCTTTAGAAAAAAACTCCAAGAAAATTAATCCAAGAAATTCACTTCCCCGGTATTCATATCGTAAACTGCTCCAACAATTTTAATTTCTTGATTGTCCTGCATTTCTTTGAGAATCGGACTATGCTCTCGAATTTGCTCGATAGAATTAAAAACATTGTATTTGCAAACTGCATCAACAAATTCAGGGTTATTGGCCGTAGGGTCTCCCTTAAAATTTTGCTTTGCAAGGATAATTGCTGGATCAATTTTTTCCAACATAGTTGTAATATTTCCCATTTTAACTCCCTGGATACTCGACTTTATAGCCCCACAATATTGGTGACCTAAAACTACTACTACTTTTGATCCAGAAACTTTACAAGCATATTCTAAACTCCCTAGAATATCGTGATTGACAATATTTCCTGCCACTCGAGCCACGAAAATCTCACCAATTGCCTTATGGAAGACGTCCTCTACCGGCACGCGAGAATCTAAACACGAAAGCACCACTGCTTCGGGATATTGTCCAAGGGAGGCTTCACGAACTAATTTTGTTGAATTTCGTACGGTTAATTTGTCTTCAGCAAAATCTTTATTACCTGCCTTTAAATCTAAAATAACCTCATCCGGAGTTAGTTTTTGCTGCTCTTCTTTGGTTAAAACGTGAGTTGAAATAATCTCATTATCATTAACAAAACTGCTCTTACAAGCTGATAAGGCAAGAAAAGCAACAACAAAAGGTAAAATAAATTTTTTCATAATTTACAAAATATAGATTTTTTTAAATCATATTAAACTTATCAAAGATAAATTCATTAGCGCAAGTTTACTTATTTGCCTAGTACTTTGCAGTACAAGACAAAGAATCTAAGAGCTCTTTTTTTCAAAACTAGCAATCTTTGCTTAAATTTAATATAAAACCAGCAGATATACAAGTGAATCTCTCTAGGGGTGATGGTCTTTATATTAAATGTTTTTTCAACACCAATTCGCGGGTAAATAAAAGTTTAAGCCCACAAAAAAAGGGTTCAGCTAGCTGAACCCTAAATCATGTTCTAAAAAGTAAATACTTTTTGAAAATATGTCTATGTTTTAATTATATGATCTCAATAAAAAGAATTAAATTCTTTTCATTTGTTCTTTCATCATTTTCACTTGATCCTTTAGCATTCCTTGCTTATCTAACTTCACTGCTTCAGATAAAAGCTTAGTTGCTTCTATTTTTCTGCGTTTAGTCATTGCTATACCTGCTAATTGTAATTTAGCCATTGCCAAGTCTTGATTCATATTAAGCCCTAACTCGATAGCTTTTTTCATGTACTTCTCTGAAGCATTTAAATTAGTTTGAGCACTCATAATTCCAAGCAAATAGTTATAGTAACCATTTTGCTTACGCACTAAAGCAGTCTCAGGATTTTTAATTCGCATTAACCAAACTTTAGCACCATCGAAATCTTGTTTTCTTAGCTTTAAGAAAGCCAATAATATAAATTCGTTTTTGTAATACAATAGTATTACAAGTGCTGTTAAAAATAAAAGGAAAATTCCATTTCCAATATTACTCTCTACAAATTGCCAAATTGCTAGAGCAAACAATACCGCAGCAATACCTAATTTAATATATCTGTGAAACATCTATGTATTTTACTAATGTTATAAAAAAGCAAAGTTAAACAAAAAGCTGCATTTTAAAAACAAAATACGCCTTGATTTACTTTTGACTTTTTGTGGGTTAATCTACCTTATCCTAGTGCTTATCAATACTTGGGGCTAAAGGTATAACAAAGGCTTATTTTAAATTTTTAATATATGGGGCTGAAACATCTTTGAAACACTCCACTAAGAAATCTGCCGTAGAATAATCTTGGTCTTTAGAATTAGCGCTCTTATAGCCTACTACTTTTATTCCTGCAGCATTGGCCGCTTTAATTCCATTGGTAGAGTCTTCAATTACAATACAATTTTTATGCTCGTTAAATCTAGCAAGACTAGCAGCATGCACAAAAATAGCTGGATCTGGTTTACTACGCACAAAATCCTCTCCACTGACAATATGGCTAAAGTACTCAAACAAACCAAATCGTTTAAAAACTCTATTAATAGTACTCTTAGATGCAGACGAGGCCAAGATAAGCTCTAACTGGTGATTGTGTAAGTCTTTTATTAAGTCCTGTACACCAAGGATAAGTTCCAAGTCTTTCTTGGTGTCAAAAGCATCATTGAAAATAGCTCTTTTGCGAAGTACTAACTGATCAGTTGGTATATCAATTGGGAAAACTTCCTTGATCTTATCATAAGTATTCTTAGTTGATCCCCCTGTAAAAGAATTATACATTTTTGCGTCTATTGGAATTCCTAACTCTTCGAAGTGTTGGTGGTAAGCATAGTGATGAACAGGCTCTGTATCAACAATTACTCCGTCCATATCAAAAATAACCGTACGTATCATTTTATTTCTTTTTCACAAAAGTAAGCATCCTATGGGTAATATCCATCTGATTTTCTATTTTTACACTTTTAGACGTCAATAAACATTTATATACCTTACTCTTTGAGCGATAATTCCACCTCTTTACTAAAGCAACTGCAAGATCCCTTGACAAAGCACACTGCTTTTAATGAGCTAGTAGGACTTTATCAAAAAAGACTCTATTTACATATAAGGACAATTGTACTTAACCACCAAGATACCGACGATGTCTTACAAGAAACCTTCATTAAAATCTACCAAAACATAGATACCTTTAAAGGAAACAGTCAGCTCTACTCTTGGATGTATCGAATTGCAACCAACCAAAGTTTAGACTTTCTAAAAAAACAAGCCCAGCAAAAAAACATATCTGATCCAGAATTAAACCAGCAATTACTAGATCAATTACAACAGGATCAATATTTTGATTATAACAAGGCAAATATTCTATTACAAAAGGCAGTAAGTAGTTTGCCAGAGAAACAACAATTAGTATTTAAAATGAAGTATTTTCAGGAAATGGATTACCAAAGTATTTCAGATATTTTACAAACCAGTGTGGGAGCCTTAAAAGCTTCTTATCACCATGCAGTAAAAAAAATAGAGTTTTTTTTAAAGGACCATTAAACCTTTTTAATTAATTTAAGTCTAACTCATTACAAAAGGTAATTATACACTAACTATGGAAAGAGATCCTTTTAACAACAACAAACCTTTTAAAATGCCCTCAGAGCAATACTTTGAGGACTTTCAAAAGCGTATATCCCTTAAATTAGACCTTGAAAAACAGGTTACAAGCCCAAAAATAGTAAAGCTTAAAAATAAAAGAAAATACTTTTTTATGGCTATAGCAGCAAGTCTTTTACTAATATTGGGAGTACAAATCATCTATACATTGCAAGGCGAGAATACCTTCAGCAATGATGATTTACAGGAATATCTACAATACAACACCCATATCGGAGTATCTAGTGAATTTTTTAATTCCTTTGATCAAGAAGATATCCTAGACCTAGAGAGAAGTATCCAGATAAATTCTGGAGAGTTGAACGACTATGTCTTAACGAATTTACAACTTGAGTATTATTTAAATGACTAAAAATGAATAAACTAATTTTACTTATAAGCATATTTCTAAGTTCATTTTCTATGCTAGCCCAAAACAAAACCGATCAAATTCGCTCTTTAAAAATAGCGCATTTGAGTTCCGTTTTGGATTTAACTCCTAGTGAGGCAGAGAAGTTTTGGCCAATCTACACCACTTATGACAAAAAAATGACTGAACTTAGACAAAATGATATTGTACGCTTTATCAAAGATTCCAATGTACAGGAAATAGAGCAGATCACCTCTGGGCAAGCAACACAAAAGGTGCAGGATTTATTGAGTGTAGAATCTGATTACTATACAACTAGAAAACAGTTTATAAAAGATGCCCAAAAGGTCATTTCTAACAAACAGATATTGGTCTTAAAAAAGGCAGAAGATGACTTCCACCGTAAATTACTTAAGAAGTATAAAGAAAACAAATAATAATCTTTATATCCATTTTGTAAAATAAGTTAATATTAATATATAATAGCCCGCAAAAACGTATCTTTGTGGGCTATTTTTATAATACATTATAATAATGAGACTACACAGAAACCTTGTATTTACAGTAATCGACTCTATTATGGCAATCTTCAACGAAGGAGAGTATGCAGATAAAATGGTTGCTAGAGCCCTTAAAAAGGACAAACGATGGGGATCAACCGATCGTAAATTCGTTGCCGAAACTATTTACGAAATCGTTAGATGGAAAAGACTGTATGCTGAAATCGCAGAGGTAAAAGAGCCTTATACCAGAGATGACATATGGCGCATATTCGCGGTATGGGCAGTTTTAAGAGGAATAAACTTACCGGACTGGAAATATTTCGAAAACACTCCAGAACGCCGTATTAAAGGGAGATTTGACGAACTTACAAAGACCAGAAAATTCAAAGAATCTATTCCAGATTGGATGGATGAATTAGCCCTAAAAGAGCTTGGAGAGCAAACTTGGAGCAAAGAAATCACTGCTCAAAACAAGCCTGCCCAAGTAATTTTACGTGTTAATACTTTAAAGACAACTAGAGAGAAGCTACATAGTATCTTGATGGATTTAGATATTGAAACTATCTTGCCAGAAGAATATCCAGATGCTTTAATTTTAAAAGAAAGAGCTAATGTGTTTTTAACCGATGCTTTCAAACAAGGATTGTTTGAAGTACAAGATGCCTCTTCGCAACTTGTTGCTCCACTTTTAGATGTACAGCCGGGAATGCGCGTAGTGGATACCTGCGCTGGAGCTGGAGGTAAAACCCTTCACTTAGCTTCTTTAATGCAAAATAAAGGACAAATCATAGCTATGGATATCTATGAGAGTAAACAAAAGCAATTGAAGATCCGCGCTAAAAGAAATGGTGCTTTCAATATTGAATACCGCATTATTGATGGAACCAAAACTATTAAAAAATTACACGAAAAAGCAGACCGTGTTTTAATTGACGCACCTTGTAGTGGACTGGGAGTTCTTAAGAGAAATCCAGATAGCAAATGGAAATTACAGCCAGAATTTGTAGAAAACATAAAGCAAGTACAACAACAGGTTTTACAAGATTATTCTAAGATCTTAAAACCAGGTGGTAAATTAGTATACGCAACTTGTTCAATTTTGCCTTCTGAGAATCAAGAACAAATTCAAAAATTCTTACAAAGCGAAGGTGGTAAAGATTTTGAATTTGTAGAAGACCATAAAATACTTTCTCACCAATCAGGTTTTGATGGATTTTACATGGCCTTATTACACCGTAAAAACAAACCAAGTATCACTGAGTAATTCATTTACTATAAACAGGCAATTACATTGAAGTTTATAAACACAAAAACATCATTTATTCTACTGGCTTTAGCTTTTAGCTTTAGTTGTTTTTCCTGTGGAACTAAACAAAGTCAGAAGGATTCTTTGGTTGAAAAAACCACTGATGCTCCAGAGGTAGTTTACAACATCCCACAAGACTTACAAGAGTATTACAAAGAGGTAGATTTTACAAAAATCAATCAAGAACTCTTCGAAGAACTAAGTGCTTTGGTAACCACTACCCATACAAGGAAACATCCCTATGGATGGGAACATATTAAAAACACCGATTTGACTCCACAAGCCAACCAGGTATTCTTAATATATGGTCACCAAGGAGTTAATAAAGGTCAACAAGCCTTCACTAGGGGTAAAAACCAAAATAGTGGTAAAATAGGAGATTGGAATAGAGAACATGTTTTTCCTAAATCCTTAGCCACCCCTAAATTAATAGGTGGGAAAACTCCCGAGGCAGGAACCGATGCCCATAACTTAAGAGCAAGTGATGTACAGTGGAATGCAGCCAGAGGTAACTTACCCTTTATTGATTCCCAGGGTTTATCCGGTAAAGTTGCCGGTGGCTGGTACCCAGGAGACCAATGGAAAGGAGATGTAGCTAGAATGATTATGTACATGTATCTACGCTATCCAGATCAGTGTCTACCCTCAAGTGTAGCCATAGGTCAAGCAAATGCTTTAGATCCCAATATGATCGATCTGCTTTTACAATGGAACGCTCAAGATCCTGTTTCTTTTATTGAGATTCAAAGAAATAATTACCTGGGTAATCTAGATAATGAATTTGCTCAAGGAAATAGGAATCCCTTTATTGATAACCCAGATCTAGCCACTAGAATTTGGGCAGGTCCAAAAGCGGACAATCATTGGAATTAACCCCTATAGACGCTTCTTAGCT
This sequence comes from uncultured Flavobacterium sp., assembly GCA_947632215.1. Classification (GTDB taxonomy): domain Bacteria; phylum Bacteroidota; class Bacteroidia; order Flavobacteriales; family Flavobacteriaceae; genus Flavobacterium. Next base: position 80,509 of record CANROJ010000005.1, read on the forward strand.
AAAACACTATGGACCTATAAAACCAAGTGATAAAAGAATTCACAATAGATATAGAAGACTTTAAATACAAACCCCATATAATGTAAACTTACATCATATGGGGTTTACCTTTTAACGCCCTTATTTTAAATATTTTACTATAACTGTAGGCTTCCCTGTTCATTTTCTTTAAGAGCCTTAATAATTTGGTTCTCACTAAAATTACTTGTTTTCATACTTGACAGTTTTGTTTAAAGTTAATAATTTCGAATTAACAACTGTCCGATTTTTAGGTAAGTCTACAGATAGTAAAAAAAAATATGTTCGTCAAATATTAGCAAGTAAAAATAAAAAAGCCTTCACATCTAGGTA
>CANROJ010000006.1 GCA_947632215.1 uncultured Flavobacterium sp.
TAAAAGTACAAAAAAACACACCAAACTCCTATCCTTAAAAACTAAAACAGATATCCGAGCAACAAAAAAACACACCTGTTTCTAGTTCTCAAAGACACACCACAACTAGTAGGGCTACCTCTTATGGCATAAAGGGAGGTATAATATAAAAACTCAAAAGTTTTTAATATTTTTGTCCTTATAACATATAATATAGATAAACCATGTTTGGAGACTTAATGGGTATGATGGGTAAATTAAAGGAGACCCAAGAGAAAATTGAGCAAACTAAAAAAAGACTTGATACTGTGTTAATTGACAAACAAAGTAGTGATGGACTTTTAAAAGTTACTGTAAATGCTAATAGAGAAATTCGAAGTATAAGTATTGATCCAGAATTATTACAAGACAAGGAACAATTAGAAGACTATCTTGTAATGGTACTAAACCGAGCTATAACAGATGCATCTAATATAAACGAAGCTGAGTTAGCTGCTGCAGCTAAAGATGGTATGCCAAATATCCCTGGATTAGATCTATTTGGAAAATAACAAATAAGTGAAACAAGAGCTAATCCCTTGCAAAGGATTAGCTTTGTCTCACAACACTGAAATTAACGGTTTTTATTAAAGAATAAAACCTCAAAAAAACTTTTATTTATCCATTTTTGAATTAAAAATTCAAAAAACAAAACTTACTTACAACTGATTTATTAAAAAATAGGATCACTTTCTAAGTCAAGACACTTCTTGTTAATTCCATATTATATTCAGCAGCTAATGTAATTAACAATCGTGGAAACAACTTTGTGCTAATGTTAAGATTATATTAACAAAAGGTCAAGCTCGTATAGCTCAATTTACTTATCTATAATAAAAAAACTAGCATAACCATAAAAAAGAGCCACTTACAACAAACAGATCAACACTTAATTAATAGATATAGAAAACCCTATAGCTCTAAATAATATTTACAAGACAGCTACTACCCTAAGATTTACTCTATAAACTCACTTCATTAGAAGCACAACTCTTTGTGAAGTGCTCTAACTTATCTAATAAATCCACTGCATTGTTGGCAACAACAAATACATCTAAAGTTTGCTTGGCTACAAAACCTTGTTCTACCATTTGTTCGAGCATAAGTAATAATGGATCATAAAACCCTTCTAAATTCAATAATCCAATAGGTCTTTTAAAAAGTCCTAATTGCACCATATCAATTACTTCAAAAAACCCCTCTAATGTTCCAAAACCACCAGGAAGAGCAATAAATGCATCACTAAGATCTATTAATTGTTTTTTGCGCTGAGCAATATCTTCTACCTCTATAAGCTGAGTTAGTCCAGGGTATAAAACTTCTTTATCTAGTAAAAAAGACTCAAAAACACCAATAACCTCTCCTGATCTAGATAAGGCGCCATCGGCTAAAGCCCCCATTAATCCAACTTTACGTCCACCAAAGACAAGACCAACACCTCTATTAGCTAGTAGGCTGCCCAATAGAAATGCCTCACTTTTAAAACTAGCTCTACTTCCAGAGCTGGAACCACAAAAAACGGTATACTTCATATTATTCTAAATTAGATAAAATTACAACACACTAATATACAAGTTATTCTATCTATTTTTAACTTTTTTTTTATACTATTACTTTTTCATCTACCTCTTTGCTATCCACTAATAACATTTGTATTTGTTTGTTAATCCAAGTAAAATAAAAACTTCCTATTAAGGAGATATCTAAAAGGTAGTAGTTGGAAATCCTTTTGTTTTAATCTGCTATATACAACTATAAATTTTAACTATTACACAGATAAACAAAACCACAATTTTGTTAAATTAGAAATAATTAAAACACAACATTTACAATAAAAATATCCTTTTTAAAATAGGAGCAGAAATACGCTAAATAAAACCTACTTATTACAAGCAATTATATATATTTGCAGGGTACGATCACTTAAAAAAGTAATAAAGCACAAGGCTAACAAACAATATTTTTTTTCAAAACAAAAGACACAAAAAAATCTATAACAAATAGCCAACAAGCACCTTAGACTATATTTATTTATTTAAACAATGAAAAAGATTTTATACACCTCATTCTTAGCCTTTGGGCTTATATTTGTTTCTTGTCAAGACAAGGCCAATAAGCAAGGCAATGTAACTTTAAAGGGAAGCGTAAAAGGATTCAAACAAGGTAAATTATACTTAGCACAAGTACAGGACACCACTTTGGTGGCGATTGACTCTTTAATTGTAGATGGAAACTCAGACTTTAGTTTTTCCACAACTATAGAATCTCCAGAGGTTTTATATCTTACTTTAGACAGAGGACATACCACTTCTTCTGACAATCAAATTCCTATTTTTATGGAACAGGGAGAAATAGAGGTACACACTACTTTAAAGAAGTTTTATGCAGACGCAAAAATCACTGGATCAACTACCCAGACAACATATGAAAACTATTTAAAAACTCGCAGTCTAATCACGGATCGTCAAAATGAACTTTTTGTAGATATTTTTGCAGCACAAAAAGATAGCAACATACAAAAAGCAGACTCCTTAGTAAAGGTATCCGAGCGATTAACTATTAGAAAATATCTTAACGCTGTAAATTTCGCCTTGAATCATAAAGATTCTGAAGTAGCTCCTTACATCGCATTAAGCGATTTATATGATGCAAATACTAAATTTTTAGATACCATTTATAATTCTTTAGATCAAAAAGTAGCTTCCTCTAAATACGGTCAGCAACTAGCTCAATATATTCAAGAAAGAAAAGAATTAGATAAAGAACTCTTACAAGAGCAAGAGTAATTTTTTTAAACACATAAAAAACAAAAAGGCGTCACTTTGAGTAACGCCTTTTTGTTTTTTTTTGGTTTTGCTTATTTACAAATTATTAAAAATTCTCTTGGTCTTCTTCCAGCACTTCAAAAGGGGAATAACTTTGGCTTTGCCAAGGTTTTTGTAAAAGATCGACATAATAATAATGCACCGAATCCATTTTATCAAAAGCTCCATTCTTATTCACATCCTTAATACATCGAAAATAAAGACGATTATTTTGTGATACAAAACTCCAATCCAATACTTCTAGCATATCTGGAGTTAATTTAGTGAAGTCCTTACCATTACAAAGGCTTAAATACAAACTCTTAATATCTGCTTGATCTATTACTCCATCTAAGTTAGTATCTTGATCACTTAAACGATAAACCAGCACATGTTGGTTAGTATTTTGAGCTAATTCATTTAAATAAGTAACGGACTCAATATTAATTAGCGAAGAACTCAAAGGGGAAATAGACAAAGAATCTACATGTTGAAACATAAGATTCTCTAAAGCTCCTGTTAATTCAAAAGGTACATAACTAGAGATGGTAAAAGAATAATGTTGTTTCTTAGAAGAATATTTTGACCCCTGATTATAACTTCTAACTTGCCCAACAGGATGTATTAAATAACCAGAATCTCCAAAAACAATAGGAAGATCTGCTAAAAGATAAGAAGAGCTTACCTCCTCTTGGATTTCTGGATACTCCTTATCTTTATCCTGGTCCAACTCGAGCTCTTGTTGGGTATAAATAACCTTTGGAGCTTGTTCTTGTTTACACCCTACCGATGCCAAGGTTAAAAGTAAGACGAGTATTGCATATTTATTTTTCATCATTCTCAAAGAAATTAATGTATACCAAAGATAGATTTTTTTTCACTGGAATTCTAATTTTTAAAAAGCACCTCTTTCTAGTACACTTCTTTACTTAGAGTAAAGTGATCCAATCTTGTTTATTTATTTATTTTACTTCCTGTAGAAATGGGTTTCGAATTGTGTCTCGTTACCTAGATTATCGCTAACAATAATGCGAAGCTCCTGTTTAGAAGACCCCACAATACCATCGCTAAAATAATGTACTATCTGTTTTGTCTTATGATCATAATCCAATAAAATCCACTTTCCATTTATATAGCCTTCAAAACTTTTTATGCCCGATAAATCATCACTAATCTTAAAGCTAATCTTACTGGCATTACTCAACCAATCTCCTTGCTTAAAACTCGGTGAATAAATCTTAGGAGCGATAGAGTCATACAGTATCTGATATTGTCCGAAATTTTTAGTATTAATGGAATAAATGTTGCCTTTTTTTGTGGTATTGTAATAGGTTTTGTTTCCCTTTTTATCCACTAGCCCTATAAAAGCTTTATCTGGATTTACTAAGTCCATGGCACTGATGTCGAATTCCACTTTCATATTCTTTTTACTATAGACCTGATTGTTGTGAAACAAAAGGATGTTGCCTTGGGTAGAAAGCTCTAAATCAAAATCATCAAAAAAGGAGTTTGATGGTATACTAACTTTTGCAAAATCACTTTTAAGCTCAAAAGAATTTTGTGTCAAAATGCGATGTGTATCTGGCTTCTCACTTTTTTGCTCGAAATCGGCCTCTTGGTTATAAACCACAGGAATAATAATTTTTGTTTCATTACCATGATAATCACACAGCTCTATGGTATAAGTAATATTATCCCCTGGATTAACCCCAATAGTCCCATTACCTAAGCCTTTGTCTAGAACCGATAGATTATAAGCCTTGGGATAAAACAACTTTTGCACTCTTCTACCTTTATTCACATACAAAGGATAATCCACTAAAGCATTTACTAAATTAGTTTCACTAAAAGAAAACCTATCAAAAACATAACCAAAAACCAACTTGTCATCTTGGTAAGCTCTTAATTTATACACCCCATTTTTATTGGTATTAAAATCCGCGGTATCATGGGTATCTATTCCAAAGCCAATTTGTCCTTTGGCAAAAACAGTATCTGCAATAATAACACCATTACCTTGATCTCTATAGGTAATATCTACATCGATGGTGCCATTTTGCACATTTCCCTTATAAGGTACTACATAAGCTCTAAGACTATTTACAGTAGGAGCTTTAGTATCTACAAGGTTTTTACCTAAACCAGTAGAAAATGGGTTGAGAACCTCTTGAGTTTTAGTATCCCTTACTTCATAATGCAAATGGGGACCACCGCTTCCACCTGTATTTCCACTAAGGGCAATTAACTCACCTTTTTCCACAGGTAACTCGCCTTTGGAAGGAAACATTTCAATTTCAAAGGCTTGTTTTGCATAATGATGTTTTAATACATAATCAGCAATGGCTCCTTCAAATTTATCTAAATGTGCATAAACTGTAGTTTGTCCATTAGGATGGGTGATATATAGAACCTTTCCATAGCCCCAAGTCGATACCTTGATTCTAGAAACATACCCTTTTTCAGTACTATAAACCTTGACTCCGGTTCTTTGCTGGGTTTTTATATCTAAACCAGCGTGAAAATGGGTTCCTCTTAACTCACCAAAATTACCAGAAGCGTGAAGCGGAATCTCCAAAGGTGGCTGTAAGTTTTGCTGTCCATGGGACCTAATTCCCAGCAATGCGGTAAAAACTATTAAGGAGTAAAAAAATCTACATTTCATCTTGTTTTGTTTTGTGCTAAAATAAACAACCTTTAGCTATTCTATATCCTCAAAGATAAAAAGCCTATAGTGGAAAACCTCATAAAACAAGAGCTTTTATAAAAAGACTTTTTTTTATAATAAATCTTTTTTAAATTAAATACTAATTGTAACTTTGTAGTATAAGGATTAACAAAAAGTATAATGAGTGAGCTAACGGATATTATAAGTTCTTTAGAAGTTAAGTTTGCTAAACTTATACAACGATTAAATGTTTTACAAGCTGAAAACGATCAGTTAAAACAAACACTTGATCAAGCAAAGATGGAGATTCATGAAAATGAAAAGGAGTTAGATCAGATATATCAAAAATATGAATCCCTTCAACTTGCAAATTCCTTATTGGGCAGTGAAGAATCGAAAACAGATACAAAACTTAAGATAAATTCATTAATAAAAGAGATTGACCACTGTATCGCTCAGCTCACAAAATAAGTAGTTTATGTCAAAAGATGAACAACTAAAAATCAAAATATCAATTGCGGACAGAGTCTACCCCTTAACGGTTAGTTATGCCCAAGAAGAGGCCCTTAGAACGGCTTCTAAAAAAATTGAGAGTATGATTCATCAATTTGAGAAAAACTACGCTGTGAGAGATAAGCAAGATGTTTTAGCTATGTGTGCTTTACAATTGGCCTCACAGAGTGAGCAAAAAACAATTGATACTACCGAAGGCTATAACAAATCAGTAGATCGATTGATCAAATTGGATCAAGTACTAGAGAGTATTTTATCTAAGAAATAACAAAACACGTTCTCAACAAAAGATACTGCCCACATTAGAACCCGTTTGATAAACTCAACACTAACAAATTAAAATGAGTGAATCTTTGCTACTAAAGCATGCTGCCTTGAGCAGATCCTTGAACAGCAAGTTAACTCAAAACTTGTCTTTTTCAGAGTTTATGCAACTCACCTAATGTGGGCTTTTTTTATATATAATTTTGAAACATTTATGGAAATATTATTCATCGTCGGAGGAGTTGTACTAGGTGCTGGTATTGGCTTTGCCATAGCAAAGTACTTAGAAAAAAATCACGCTTCATCTATCTTGCAAAGAACCCAAGGAGAAGCTAAGACGATATTGCGAGAGGCAAAAACGGAAGGAGAGGCTATTAAAAAAGAAAAAATCTTACAAGCTAAAGAAAAGTTCATCGAGTTAAAATCAGAACATGAGCAAGTAATTTTATCTAGAGATAAAAAAATAGCAGAGGCTGAGAAGAGAACTAGAGACAAAGAATCTCAAATTTCTAGTGAATTAGCAAAGGCAAAGAAGGCAGCAGAAGAATCAGAAAAAGTAGTTACAGATTACAACAGTAAAATAGAAGTTATTGCTAAAAAAGAACAGGAAATCGATCGTTTACACCGTACTTCTGTAGAAAAGTTAGAAGCAATTTCTGGATTAACAGCTGAAGAGGCTAAAAATCAAATAATGGAAAGCTTGAAAAATGAAGCCAAAGCAAATGCAATGGCATATATTCAAGATTCTATCGAAGAGGCTAAATTAACTGCCCAACAAGAAGCAAAGAAAATTGTAATACAAACGATTCAAAGAGTTGGTACCGAAGAAGCAGTAGAGAACTGTGTATCGGTATTTAATATTGAATCAGACGATGTAAAAGGTAGAATCATTGGTCGTGAAGGACGTAACATCCGTGCTATTGAGGCTGCTACAGGAGTAGAAATCATTGTAGATGACACCCCAGAGGCAATTATTCTTTCTTGTTTTGATCCAGTTAGAAGAGAAATTGCAAGACTATCTTTACACCGCTTAGTTACCGATGGACGTATACATCCAGCACGTATTGAAGAGGTTGTGACTAAAACGGCCAAACAAATTGATGAAGAGATAATTGAAATCGGTAAACGAACTGTTATCGATTTAGGAATTCACGGTTTACACCCTGAATTAATTAAAGTCATAGGAAGAATGAAATATCGTTCTTCATATGGACAAAACCTTCTACAACACTCTAGAGAAGTTGCTAAGCTTTGTGGTATAATGGCAGCTGAATTAGGTTTAAATGTTAAGTTAGCTAAAAGAGCAGGTCTACTACATGATATTGGTAAGGTACCAGAGACAGAAAGTGAACTACCACATGCTATATTAGGAATGCAGTGGGCCGAGAAATACGGAGAGAAACCAGAGGTATGTAATGCCATTGGAGCTCACCACGACGAGATTGAAATGACCTCTTTAATTTCACCATTAGTACAAGTTTGTGATGCTATATCAGGAGCAAGACCAGGAGCAAGACGTCAAGTTTTAGACTCGTATATCCAACGTCTTAAAGACTTAGAAAGCATCGCAAATGATTTCAATGGAGTTAAAAACTCTTACGCTATTCAAGCTGGTAGAGAATTAAGAGTTATTGTGGAAAGTGAAAAAGTTTCCGATGAAATGGCAAGTACACTATCCTTTGATATTTCACAAAAAATACAAACGGAAATGACTTACCCAGGTCAAGTCAAAATTACCGTAATTAGAGAAACTAGAGCAATTAATATTGCTAAATAATACTGGGCTTACAAAAGCATCAAAACAAAAAAACGTCTAAGTTAACTTAGGCGTTTTTTTGTTTTATAAAATAAATATCTACACCAATGGTATTGTTGTGTTCTACTACTTTTGTAGGCCTCTAGGATGAAAACGCAACAAGACTTCTTTTAATTTCTGTGAAGACACATGGGTGTAAATTTGGGTAGTAGCGATACTCTCATGTCCTAACAATAATTGAATAACACGAATATCTGCACCGTTATCTAATAAATGAGTAGCAAAGGAATGTCGAAAAGTATGGGGGGAAATTTCTTGACTAAACTCTAATTCTTTCACTAAATCTTTTACAATAGTAAATATCATAGCTCTTGTTAATCCAGCTCCTCTTCTATTTAAAAAAAGAATATCTACAGAGTTTTTAGCCACCTTTAATTGACTTCTTACACTTTGTATATATGTATTGATATAACTCATTGTATTTTGATCAATAGGCACAAAGCGATGCTTTGAACCTTTACCTATTACTCGTATGAAACCCTCTTGAAAAAACAAATCCGAAATTCGCAGATTAGTCAACTCACTTACCCTTAAACCACAACTATAAAGAGTTTCTAAAATAACTTTATTTCGATAACCTAACTCACTGCTTTGATCAATTGCCCCAATTAAGTCATCTATTTGAGAAACACTTAAAACTGCAGGTAACTTACGTGCTTGCTTAACACTACTTATATGCTCTACAGGTGAACGTTCTATGTAGCCTTCTAAAACAAAATAATTAAAAAAACTTTTTAGCCCAGAGACTATACGACTCTGGGTAGAACTAGCTACTAAATCATGTATTTGATATATAAATTCCTGAACTATTTCGTCTGTAATATCCTCTAACTTATAAGGCTGTTTATAAGACTCTAAAAAACCTATAAATTTCTGTACATCAAGAATATAACTTTCAATAGAATTATCAGACAAGCCTCTCTCTAACTTTAAGTAAGTAGAAAACATCCCAATATTTGCTTGCCAATAAGAAGTATGCATAGTTTTTTAGCTAAGGTACAAAAGTATTACTATCCAAAATACAAGCCAGACAAAATAGATTAAGCCATAGATAGAACCCATTTTAAGTGATCCAATTCTGGTCTTAGCATATTTGCAGAAAAAAACTCTATGTAAAAAACAATAGCAACTATAATTTATCGCCAATTTGGTTCTAAAGCTTGATTTAATAATTACCTTTGTCCTTATTGACACAATGAAGTATAACGCTATGAAAATAATTATAATAAACGGGCCAAACTTAAATCTGTTAGGTAAAAGAGAACCTCATATTTATGGCAATATTAGCTTTGAGCAATACTTCAGTGAATTACAACAAAGCTTTCCTACTATAGAGCTGGAATACTTCCAAAGTAATAATGAAGGGGAGTTAATTGATAAAATTCACCAAGTTGGATTTAGCTACCATGGAATTGTTCTAAATGCAGGAGCCTACACTCATACCTCTTTGGCTTTAGGTGACGCCATTGCAGCTATTAGCACAAAAGTAATAGAAGTTCACATATCTAATACCTTTGCTAGAGAACAATACAGACACCATTCTTATTTATCTAAAGTCTGTCAAGGAGTTATTGTTGGTCTTGGTTTGAAAAGTTACAAATTGGCTCTTAGCTATTTTACTACCTAAGGTCGATCAATGGGTAGAAATCTTAGTTATATCTTTTGCTTTTTTGCTGTTATCTTTTGTCATTATCTAAGTCATTGTCAATCCTTAGAGGCAAAGGGGCAAATTCTCAGTGTAGATAAGGAACCTATAGTAAAGGCAAAAGTCTTTGTAAAAAATACTTCTTTACAAACAACTACAGATTCTCTAGGTTTGTTTCACCTTAAGAATCTTCCCGAAAAAGGTGTGATTCAAGTACAGAGTAAAGATTATTTAACTCGTCAATATGACTATAATAATAAGTCACAAAAAGATTCCATACTACAAGTTAACCTAAGTCTTGATACCCAAAAAAGAGGATTGTTTAACTTTAAGAATCCAGATAATGAATATGCTCTATTCTTACTGGATCTTGTAGCAAAAAATAACCCCCCTACTAAATATCAGGTAGAATATTACTCCAAGGGAAGCATACAACTGGCCAATGAGAGACAAACCTTTCTTGGTCAACAACGTAAAGACTTAGATATACGTCTAGATTTGTCTTTGCCAAATGCTTATTTATATACCGGGGAATACCTTTCGGATATCACAGTTTTAAACCAAAACTATGTCCATGAGTTAGTTAAAGCCGTTAGAGAAACAGGAAACAATAAAGATATCTTTTTACAAACAGGTATAGACTCTCATTTAGATTTCTACACCTCGAAGGTTTCTAACCATTTAAAACTTATCTCTCCCTTAGCTCCTTATGCTAGGAACTACTATGATTTTGAGCTTATAAACATCCTAACAAATGATCAAGGCCACAATATATACACAATTTCATTTACCCCAAAAAGAGAAAGAGAGCCTGTTTTAGCCGGAGAGATGACCATTACAGATCATATGTGGCAACTAACTAGTATCTACGCTTTTGCCAAAGGAACTAACATAGGAATTCCCTCTTTAAAGACCTTGGCTATTTCTCAATACTTCGATTTTGACCATAACTTAAATAGATATATAAAAAAACAACAAAACTTATATATCAATGGTGAATTCATTGTATTTAACTTCACTGGACAATTTCATTCTTATTATTCGAACTATAAAAGAGATCATCTTTTAAGCAAAAAAGACTTCTCCAATGAATTAATAAGTTATTCTCAAGACTACGATACCCAAAGCGAACAGTATTGGAATGCCAACAGACCATATCAATTATCTAATAACGAAATAAATAATTTCACTGCAAACAAAGTTTTAGATAAAGACCAAACAATTCATATGTTAGACTCTATTGATCGTAGAAATAACAACATGACCTTGTTTAAATTTGTCAAAGGATATCGCTATATCAACTCTAACAAAAATACTGCCTATTCCTATAGAGGACTACTATCTACCTTTGCCTTTAATGCCGTACAGGGATTCAATGTTACCACAGGTCTTGATTTTGTTAAGCGATACCCAAATGGTACCCAAACAAATGCTGGAGCAATTTTAAACTACGGTGTATCAGAAAACAAAACTCGTTTCTCTGGTTATGCCTCCCACCTACTAAATGAAATAAATTATAACAAAATAACCCTATCTGGTGGATCTAGCATTTCACAATTCAATTGGGACGAGCCTATAAAAACCCCTATTAACTCCTTTGCAAGTGCTTGGTTTGGAAAAAACTATGCTAAATACTTTCAAAGGGACTTTATTAAATTACAATATGAACAATATGTCTTTACAGGACTCAAATTCAAAGGATACTTAGAATACGCCAATAGAAGAACCTTGACCAATCATATCGAGACTCCACCTTTTGTACCTCATCTGAGTTTTGAATCTAACAATCCGTTAGATCCTACCGATTTTGATACCCAACCTTTTATTAATAATAAGGCCTTTGTCTTAGACTTGCAATTAGACCTAGTATTTGATCAAAAAACTATTAGTTATCCAGAGCGAAACTTTTATTTACCTATGTCTTCCTTTCCTGTTATTTCTTTAAATGTAAGAAAGGCACTTAACTCAACTACCTCAGATTACAACTATACTTTTTTCAGTTTAAGTACAACTTTTAATAACAATATAAATATCTATGGTGACTTATTTATCGGTTTAAGCATAGGAAGATACTTAGAGCAAAACCCTATTTCGTTTACCGATTATAAACACTTTAATGGAAATCAAACATTTATTGGCTCTGTTCCGGTATATAATAAACAATTTAATCTATTGCCTTATTATAGCTATAGTACAAATATCTCGTACGTAGAATTCCATATGGAACACGATTTTAGAGGATACTTAATTAATAAAATACCACTTTTAAACAAGACAGGGTTTTCTTTTGTAGTTGGATTTCACCTTTTAGAGGTACCAGAAAAAGACGTTTACCAAGAATTTAGTGTGGGTCTTAATAATATTGGAATAGGTAAGTTTCGCCCTTTTAGAATAGATTATTTCACCTCTATTTCTCCAGATGCTCCTAAAAAATACGGTTTTGTCTTGGGCATTAAGATCCTGGATATGATTCAAAAATAGCTTAAAAAAAATAGGCAGTGTAATTTTAAAATCACACTGCCTATTTTTTTATTAAAAAGTATTTATTCTATTCTTTGGATTTTTGCACCAATACCACGAAGACGTTGGTCAATATCCTCATAACCACGATCAATTTGATCAATATTTTGAATAATACTCACTCCTTTAGCTGATAAAGCAGCAATAAGCAAAGAAACCCCTGCTCTAATATCGGGAGAAGTCATATTTGTAGCCTTTAGCTGACTCTTAAAGTCATGGCCTATCACTACTGCTCGATGTGGGTCACAAAGAATAATCTTAGCTCCCATATCAATTAATTTATCTACAAAGAAAAGACGGCTTTCAAACATCTTCTGATGAATGAGAACTTCTCCTTTTGCTTGGGTAGCAACCACTAAGATTACACTTAGAAGATCTGGTGTTAAACCAGGCCATGGAGCATCGGAAACCGTTAGAATAGATCCATCAATAAAACTTTGAATCTCATATCCATTAGTATGGGCTGGAATATAAATATCATTGCCTTGTTTTTGTATTGTGATACCTAAACGCGCAAAAACACTTGGAATTACTCCTAAATATTCCCAATCCACATTTTTAATTGTGATCTCACTCTTTGTCATTGCAGCTAGCCCTATCCATGAACCAATTTCGATCATATCTGCAAGCATTGTGTGCTGACAACCACCTAAAGATTCTACTCCCTCTATACGAAGTAAATTAGATCCTATACCAGTGATCTTTGCTCCCATGCTATTTAGCATTTTACAAAGTTGTTGAATATAAGGCTCACAAGCAGCGTTATAAATAGTAGTTACTCCTTTAGCTAGAACACTTGCCATTAGAATATTGGCCGTTCCTGTAACCGAAGCCTCATCTAAAAGCATATCAGTCCCAACCAATGAGCCTGCCTCTACACCATAGAAGGATTCCTCCTTATTATATCTAAAAGTAGCTCCTAACTTTATAAAGCCTTCAAAATGGGTATCCAAACGACGTCTACCTATCTTATCCCCACCTGGCTTAGGAATATATCCCTTACCAAATCGAGCCAATAAAGGTCCTACCATCATAATGGATCCTCTAATACTACGTCCTCCTTCTTTAAATTCTTCAGAAGTTAAAAAATCTAGATCTAATTCATCTGCCTTAAAAGACATCTTATTAGGTCCTAAATGCTGTGTCTTTACCCCTAGATTCTCTAATAAACTAATTAATTTATTAACATCTATGATATTTGGTATGTTAGAAACAATAACCTCTTGTGGAGTTAACAAAACGGCACATAATATTTGCAGAGCTTCATTCTTAGCTCCTTGAGCATGGATTTCTCCCTTTAGTTGAAATCCCCCCTCAATTTTAAATGTACTCATTACTTTTTACCTTTAAACTGGTGATTATTATTACTCTTGTACTTTTTATTATTAGAATTATTTCTTTGATTATTAACACCAAAAGCCGTCTTGTTAGAATGCTTTTTATTTACTTGCATTAAATTATTTGTACTAGAGAGTTCCTCTTCCTTTTTAGAAAGATTTATTCTCCCTTTACTAAGTTCATACAAATGCTCGAAAATAACCTCATCGGTAACAGTATCTTTATTCCATGATAAAAAACTCTTCTTCATATGATTAGCTATAACCATAATTAGAGCATCTTTCATTTCACCTTCTTCAAACTTCAAAGCCTCATTGATCATATAGGTAATATTATTACCATAAAATCTGTATTTTGGATGATTCTGAGGATAAGGTAAAATCTCTGGTTTATTGGTAGTTGTCTCCCTAGTGGCTAGGGGAAAAGGACTATCTACGTCTAATTTAAACTTAGAGATAATAAATAATTGATCCCATAATTTATGTTGAAAATCAGGCACATCTCTCAAATGAGGATTCATACTCCCCATTACATCAATAGCATATTGAGCAGCTTTATTTCTTTGTTCCCTATCAGGGATCTCACAAATTTGTTGAATCATGCTTTGGAGATGTCTTCCGTATTCTGGAATTACCAATTGATCACGTAGAGTATTGTATTGAAGGTTTTCGATGGCGTCTATAGACTTAAGTTTCATGGGTAGTTTGTTTCGAATTTGATGCAAAAGCAAGGGATGTAAAATACTTATTAATGCTCACACAGTGTTGCATGAGCATTAATAAAGTCCTTTTTATAAAGAAATTAACCCTTCTATTGGAGACACAGCAATATATTTATCAATAATTTGCTGAGCATTATCCATAGTAACTTTTATAGAAACGCTGGTAAATTTACCGTTACTTGAATTTCTAGTTTGTATTTGGGCATCTGTTTTATCAAAAACCTGCTCTATTGTGCTAAGGTTTTTAGGATCTGCAGGAACAATAAATTTAAATAAATAAGGTCCTGGCCAAGTCATATCTTTCTCAAGCTCTTCCTTTAAGCGCTTGTAGAACTCTGTTGTTTTTTCGTCCATAATGTATTTATTACGCAAATATAATCAATTTTAATCTTAGTATTTTCAAAAGATGTCGTTAAAACTCTTTCGTTAATAAGTATATTTTGTACTTTTGCACCTTTGATATTTACAGCAAAAATGAATAAAAAAATCATCTTAATAATAGGAGGTCCAGGTTCAGGAAAAACTACCCTTATAGACGAGTTATCCAAACATGGCCATATTTGCTTTCCGGAAATATCTCGGGCCGTTACCAAGCAAGCACAAGAACAAGGCATAGACAATCTTTTTCTTACTGAGCCATTACTGTTTAGTAAATTACTACTAGAGGGAAGAATTAAACAATATCAAGATGCTTGTGAGCAACCAGCAGAAGTTGTTTTCATTGATCGTGGAATTCCCGATGTATTAGCTTATATGCATTACAAAGGAGACTCATATCCAGAGAGTTTTGACGCAGCGTCCAAACAACATGTATATCACCAAATATTCTTACTACCACCTTGGGAGGGAATATACGTGAGTGATGAACAAAGATATGAAAACTTTGAGCAAGCCTCGCAAATACATCACCATTTAGTTTCTACATACAAAACTTATGGATACGAATTAATAGAAGTACCAAAGGATACAGTAGAAAATAGAATGAGATTTATTCTTGACCGAATATAATAAAAAATATTTAAATTTCACTAAAAAGGCTTATAGTTTAATAAAACTATAAGCCTTTTTAAGTCTGTTAATTTTTTCGTATTTTTACACTATAGTTATCTCTTATCTTTTAGTTGCTATATTTCTATGATGACAAACGCTTTAGATGTCTTAAAAAAATACTGGAAACACGAGAGCTTTCGCCCCTCACAGGAGCAAATAATTGACTCGGTAATGAAAAAAAAAGACACCTTTGCCTTATTGCCTACTGCAGCAGGCAAAAGCATTTGTTTTCAAATACCAGCACTCTTACAACCCGGTATATGCTTAGTGGTAAGTCCACTAATTGCTTTAATCCAAGATCAAATAAGAAATTTAGCCAATAAGCAAATAAAGGCTACAGCAATTATTGGAGGCATGCCTATGCACGAAATAGATGCTGTTTTTGATAATTGTCAATATGGACAGTATAAATTCATCTATATTTCTCCAGAAAGCCTACAACAAGATTGGATTATTAGTCGATTACAAAAACTACAAATTAGCACTATAGCCATAGATGAAGCACATTGCATATCACAATGGGGACATGATTTTCGTCCTGCTTATAAGCAGTTATATCAGCTAAAAGAGCATTTTGCCAACACTCCTATTCTTGCCTTAACTGGGTCTGCTAATAAAAGAGTTATAAAAGACATCTGTGAGGTATTACAATTAGAGAATCCCAATATATTTACCCAAAGTTTTTCTCGAGAAAACCTTGTATATGGAGTATACCAAGTCAAAGATAAAATTAGTATAATACAAAAGATACTACAGAAAAACTACGCACCAACTATCATATATGTTAGAAATAGAAAGCAAACCCAAGCCTATGCTCAAGAGCTACAAAATCTAGGGTTTCAAACTTGTTTTTATCATGGAGGACTAAGCTCTTCTGAGAAAAAGAAAGTTTTAAAAGATTGGCTAGAACAAAAAACACCAATCATTGTGGCAACCAATGCCTTTGGAATGGGAATTGACAAAGAGGATGTAAAAAATGTTATACACGTCCAATTTCCAGAGAACTTAGAGAACTACTATCAAGAAGCAGGACGCGCAGGACGTGATGGTAATAAAGCTTTTTGCTCCATATTGGTACAAGAAGATGAGATACAAAGTAGCAACTCCTTTTTTGAATCTACTTTATTTGATAAAAACTTTTTAAAGCTAATTTATAAGAAACTAAACAACTTCCTGGGTATTGCCTATGGAGAAGGATACAATACTCGTTATAGCTTTAACTTTAATACTTTTTGTAAAAGGAATAAATTCAACACAATACAAACCTATAACGCATTACAATTTTTAGATAGACAAGGAATTATTAAATTCACTCAAACTTATACCCAAAACCCATCCTTACAAATAAAGGCATCTACTTCTGCATTATTTGACATAGTGCAAAGTGATCCAATACAGGAACAAGTTCTACTCTCACTTTTAAATACTTATCCTGCTATATTTGAACAAGACCAGGAAATATCCTTAGAACGCTTAGCTAAACCATTTGAACTAGAACCAGAGCGCTTAGCTTCATTCTTACAAGACTGGCATGATAATGACTTGGTTATTTTCACTCCGGTTAACAATGACTTATCTATTGTTTTTAATGAACCTTACGATCAAGATAGGACTCTTTATCGTACCTTTGCATCCCTAGAGCAATACAATAAATTAAAAACACAGCAGTTTAGCGCAGTGGTAAATTATATTAAAGACCAGCATACTTGTAAAAACAATTTACTGCTAAACTATTTTGATCAACCCACAGAAAACAACTGTGGTATATGTAGCTTTTGTATAAAGAATAAATAAATCATTTTGCTTCTACTTTGTTTTTTTAAGACTACTTAATTACCGAGTAAAAGTTATCAATAAAATAAATAATCATATGAAAGATCTTCGAATTCTATTTATGGGAACACCTGATTTTGCAGTTGGAATCCTAGATGCAATGTACCAAAACGACTATAATATTGTAGGAGTAGTTACCGCTGCGGATAAACCAGCTGGTAGAGGCCAGAAGATAAAATACTCTGCTGTAAAGCAATACGCTTTAGAGCATAACTTACCTCTTTTACAACCAACAAACTTAAAGGACCCTGAATTTTTAGAAGAACTAAAATCTTATCAAGCAAACTTGCAAGTAGTGGTAGCCTTTCGTATGCTACCTGAAGTAGTTTGGAAAATGCCACAATACGGCACCTTTAACTTACATGCTTCATTACTTCCAGATTACAGAGGTGCTGCACCTATAAACTGGGCTATAATTAACGGTGAAAAAACAACAGGTGTTACCACTTTTTTTATAGATGAAAAAATTGACACTGGCGCAATTATCCTTAAAAAGCAAACACCTATAATGCCTAACGAGAACGCAGGCTTACTACATGACCGTTTAATGGTTTTAGGAGCAGATACAGTACTAGATACCTTAGAACTAATCCAGCAAGATAAAGTACAACTAACTCTACAGCCTGCAAAGGACACTAAAACAGCTTATAAACTAAACAAAGACAATTGCAAAATAGATTTCCAGCAAGACGGACAAGCAATCTTTAATCATATCAGAGGACTAAGTCCTTATCCAAGTGCATGGTGTGAATTTAAAGACGCTGAAAAGACTTGGAATGTTAAAATTTATGAGGCTGCCTTCTGTGCTGAACAACATTCATTAGAAATCGGTACTATTATAACTGAAAAAAAAGAATTAAAAATTGCAGTACACCAGGGATTTATAAATATCCTTCGCCTACAACTTCCAGGTAAAAAACCTATGGAAACCAAAGAATTACTTAATGGTTTCACATTAAGCCAACAAGCAAAAGCTCTTTAATTTTCTATCATTGAATTTATAATTGTGCTTCTAAACTATTCTCATAAACACAATTATTGTATAAAAAACAACTTTAACGTTTTTTTTTGTATAAAAGCTTGCTTTATAACAGAATAACCCTAAATTTGTAATAAGGACGTTTAGAAATCAACCTTTTAAAAAAATTATTATGAACAAAACAGAATTAATTGACGCAATTGCAAAAGATGCAGAAATAAGCAAAGTTGCAGCGAAAAAAGCATTAGAGTCTTTTTTAAAAAACATCGAAACTACTCTAGCTAAAGGAGATAAAATTTCTTTAGTAGGATTTGGTTCATGGTCTATCTCAGAAAGAGCAGCTAGAGAAGGAAGAAATCCACAAACTGGAAAAGCAATTAAAATAGCAGCGAAGAAAGTAGTTAAATTTAAAGCAGGTTCTGAATTAGAATCTTCTGTAAATAAATAATCTACCTTATTCACTTACTCATAGCCTTTTAGGCATATTGGTAAAATATTAAAAAGCCTCATTATTTCAATAACGAGGCTTTTTCAATTCCCTATAAAAGAGCTTATATTTACGATGATATCTTATGTTGTACTTAGAGATATTTTATTTATAAAATGCCCTAAAGCAAACTTGCATGAACTAATAAACTACAACAAACGTATTTTTGCATTTAAACGATTAAGCAAATCTTTACTCAAAGTATTCTGGTAGGTTTTCTTGCGGTATTGTGTTATAGGCTGAATACCAATTATAGCATTGGTTAAAAACAACTCATCTGCTTTTTGTAATTCAAAAGCCGAAACTGGCTGCTCTACAATAGTGTAATCTGGGTGTTTTTCAAGTAATTCAATTATTTGCTTACGCATAACTCCTTTTACACAACCTTGGGTTAAATCAGGAGTCTTCACTACCTTATCTTTCACTACAAACAAGTTAGCATTAAGAGCTTCAATTACACTCTTTTCATCGTTTAACAATAAACAGTTTTGATATCCATTTTCACTAGCGAAGATACTTCCAGTAACGTTTATTAATCGATTAGTAGTTTTTAAAGAAGATAAAAGATTCTTGCTGACATAGAAATCTTTAAACAATTCCACTTCATAAGGCTCTTGATTAAAAACATACAAAGGATCTTCTAAGGCTTTAGCAGAAATAATATAATCAATCTTTCTAGTGTTTGGAAGATATGTTCCTCCAGATTGTCTATATACAGTCAAGCGCACGCGGTAACTTTTAGTCAACTGATCCATACTTTGGATTAGTGCAATGATTTGCTGCTCGAAATATTCCATGGTAAAATCCATTGGAATCTCCATGCGTAAAATACGCATAGAAGACATTAATCTAAAATAATGGTCTTCTAAAAAAAGTACTTTATTATCTAATACTTTTACTGTTTCAAAAACTGCATCCCCGTACAAAAAACCGCGGTTATTTTCTATGGATACTTCTGCTTTAGAAACTAGTTTGCCGTTAACATTAATCATATTGTTTTGTTCTGATTACTATTAACGGCAAATATATGTTTTATTTATCTAAATATTAAGCAGAACCTAATACTTGTTTTAAATCACTGATTTGATTCTCCCACAATTGTTTACTTTCAGAAACCTCATCTAACTCAGCAAAATCAGTCACTGTTAGAGTTACATCCTTGGTAAGTTCATCTTTAGTGATACGAATTTCAAAATAATAATCTGTCTCTGCATCTTGTTCATCTAACCATCTATAGCGCACACGCTCATCGGCTTTCTTAGTAACCAACTTAGCTTTCTCTAGAGAATCTCCCCAAGAAAAAGAGTATATTTCCCCTCTAGAATTAACATTATCTGCAAACCATTCACTTAATCCAGATGGGTCCGATATATATTGATATAGTAATTGCGGTGATGCATTTATAGAGAATTCTACTTCGTATTTTTCTTTCATAGCGTTTTTTTTGTCTTTTAGTTTTTCGAATATAGACATTATTTTCAAATAAAAAAATATTTTCAAACACATTCACCCCTTGATAATAAAAATTATTTTATTAATTTTGCACCTCTGTTAAATTAACATCATAACTACAGAATCTCGGCGAGGTAGCTCAGTTGGTTAGAGCGCAGGATTCATAACCCTGAGGTCACGGGTTCAACTCCCGTCTTCGCTACAAACAAAAGGACATAATCTTTTTAGATTATGTCCTTTTGTCATCTAATATAGCCTTAAATAAGTGGTAGAACACCGCATTTAGACCTAAAAAACTTTTAAAGAATCTGATGTGTTTTTTATTAATTATTTATAAGCGCTAACAAAAAACAATTTTATATCCAATAAAATAAAAAATGAGTTAACCACAATTAACTTTTAACCAAACACTTACACAAACACTTCGCTTTTCTAAAAAAATTAGTCAATAAAAGGTTTGTGAATTTTATAAATTACTTTATATTTGCACTCGCAAGTCAGACATTAGACCTACTTGCAAAGCCATGGCGAGGTAGCTCAGTCGGTTAGAGCGCAGGATTCATAACCCTGAGGTCACGGGTTCAACTCCCGTCTTCGCTACATATAAAAAGGACATATTCTATATAGATTATGTCCTTTTTTCATTTTATATCCGTTTAGAGTAAAAAAATTAGCCACCTTATGATTACATAAAATGGCTAACCTTTGGTAAATGTGAACTACACTTACTATTGTCGATTAATTACAACTTCTTCTAAGTTTTCTATCTCATCCTGGGTAAACAAACGGTAATTTACTTTAAAAGTTTTGCCCTTGGGAATCTCTAGTGAAAATCCTCCGGTTCCAAATCCGTCAAATACATCAATGGTAAAATGAGCATGTTTCCAATATTGAAATAAATCTCGGTCAACCCAAAATTCATAGCCCATAACCTCACCTAATCTGACATCTTTCTTCCTTAAATAATATCCGCCTTTTTTAAAACACATTGGTTGGGTACCTTCACAACAACCCCCTGCTTGGTAAAACATCAAATCACCATGCTCCTGGGCGAGCTCTTTAATTAACTCAGCTGCTTTTGGGGTAACATCTATGCGGCTTACCTTCTTCATAAATAGTTTTTTTAGAAGAATCCTAATTTTTTCTTGTCGTAAGAAATTAGCATATTCTTAGTTTGTCTATAATAATCTAACATCATCTTATGGTTTTCTCTACCAATTCCAGACTGTTTATAACCTCCAAATGGAGCTCCTGCTGGATAATTATGATAGTTATTCACCCAAACACGTCCAGCTTGAATTGCTCTTGGCACTTGATATAACTGATGAGCATCTCTGGTCCATACTCCCGCTCCTAAACCATATAAAGTATCATTGGCAATTTCGATAGCTTCTGCCTCATCTTTGAAGGTAGTAACAGCCAATACAGGTCCGAAGATTTCCTCTTGGAAAATTCTCATCTTATTGTGTCCTTTAAATAAAGTTGGCTCAATATAATATCCACCTTCTAGTTCTCCCCCTAGCTGATTGACATTTCCTCCAACTAAAACTTCAGCACCTTCTTCTTTACCTAATTTTAAATAAGCTGAAATTTTATCGTACTGCATTTTAGAAGCCTGTGCCCCCATCATAGTAGTTGGATCTAATGGATTACCAAATTTAATATCTTTTACTCTTTGGATTACCTTGGCAATAAACTTATCATAAATACTCTCTTGGATTAACAATCTAGAAGGACAAGTACAAATCTCTCCTTGATTAAAGGCAAATAAAACAGCACCTTCAACGGCTTTATCTAAGAATTCATCATCGTGATCCATTACAGACTCAAAGAAAACATTTGGAGACTTACCTCCTAATTCTAAAGTCACTGGAATAATATTCTCTGTTGCATACTGCATTACTAAACGACCCGTTGGTGTACTACCTGTAAAAGCAGCTTTTTTAACCTTTGGATTAGTAACTAAGTCTTCTCCTAATTCACTACCAAAACCATTAACTACATTTATTACTCCTTTAGGAAGTAGATCTCCTATAAGTTCCATTAATACCATAATAGACACTGGAGTACTCTCTGCAGGTTTTAAAACAACTGTATTTCCAGCTGCTAAGGCAGGAGCTAATTTCCAAACTGCCATTAAAAGTGGGAAGTTCCAAGGAATAATTTGGGCTACAACCCCAATTGGCTCATGTACAATTAAAGATACAGTATTAGAATCTAATTCAGATAATGAACCTTCCTCGGCAC
This sequence comes from uncultured Flavobacterium sp., assembly GCA_947632215.1. Taxonomy (GTDB): domain Bacteria; phylum Bacteroidota; class Bacteroidia; order Flavobacteriales; family Flavobacteriaceae; genus Flavobacterium. Next base: position 22,353 of record CANROJ010000006.1, read on the forward strand.
GAATAACACTTGCGAAATATCTAAAGTGATCAATTGCTAATGGAATATCTGCGTTAAGAGTTTCTCTAATAGCTTTTCCATTATCGATAGTTTCAACTTTTGCAATATATTCTAGATTCTCTTGCATACGATCAGCAATCTTATTTAAGATAAGACTACGCTGGGTAGCAGAAGTTTTACTCCAAATCTCAAAGGCCTTATCTGCAGCATCAACTGCTAATACAAGATCACCCTCACTTGAGTGAGCCACCTTTGCAAAAGGCTTACCTGTAATAGGAGTAATAGAATCAAAATATTTTCCATTTACTGGAGCTACAAATTCACCATTAATATAATTCCCGTATTTTTCCTTAAATTCAGGAAACTTAAAATCATTTGTCATTTAAATAGTTTTTTTTTGTTAGATATTCCTAATATACGCATTATCTAACTACAAACCAATGCCATTAAGAGCTAATTAACAACCAAAGATAAAATTTAACATTAGCTATATACACGATATTTAAACAGTATCTTACCCTTAGCCACCTCCTATTACCAAACATTTTTAATCCTTAAAAAAACTAATACTCTCACTATAAAACACTTAATAACTTAAATCGATTTAATCTTTAAATTATCTATAAAAATATTTGCAAACATTTTAAATAACTCTATATTTGCACTCGCAATAAGGCCTTAGGCCCTCTTTGCAATACCATGGCGAGGTAGCTCAGTCGGTTAGAGCGCAGGATTCATAACCCTGAGGTCACGGGTTCAACTCCCGTCTTCGCTACTAGACAGGACAAATGAAATATATTTTCGTTTGTCTTGTTTTTATTTTGGGTAATTCGTTGTTTATCTGAAAGATGTAGCTTGCGATTACATTCATTCGGGAAGTTCGCTACGTTTTTGCGTCAAACTCCAATTTTTCAGGGAATATCGAACCAATTATAGCTCTATTAGTGCTGATTTGACCATCGTTGTACAATTTTGGAATACTTCCTATGTACTTCAAGGCTCTGTCCAATGATTTCTATACATTGATTTTCTTAGCATCAGAAGCATCTTTGCTCAACTGTTCTTCCAGACTCTCAATTCGTTTCTTGCATTCATCTTTGATTTCGAGTTATTCATCATCATCAATAATTTCAGATAAGAGTTTGTTGCGTGCTACTGATAACCTTGCATTCAGCTTATCTATTTCTTGTACCATTTGCTTCTTCTGGTCAAAAGGATTTTTTATGAATTTCTTGTAATTATTTAACAGTAGCTTTTTTATAATTCGAGAAGCCCCCTTAACGCAAATTGTTGCATATTCCTTTCAAAAATATCGTTGGCTAGCTCCGCTTTTTGGGATCAATCTCAAAACCTGTGGTTATGCAAATAATTTAGCTAAACGGTATAAAAAGAAATTCACATCTCTAACTCCTCTAAACTGTGCTCGATTACTTTATTAGGAATCAATACCTTGAAAATGGCATTGGAAGATGGGCTATTATAAGCAAAGAAAATAACGAATTTATAAGATGGACTGGCTTTAAATGGATTACAGAACAAACAAACGGTCACAAAAATTATTATGATTTAGAATACCGCTTGCTTCAAGAAAATTGGGGGAAAAGGTATCGCTACTGAAACAGCAATAGGGGCATTAAAATACGGTTTTGAGAATTTGAAAACTGATAAAATCATTGCTATTGCCCATTGTAATAATGTTAGTTCAAATAAGGTTCTTCAAAAAATAGGAATGAAATTGATTGAAAATTTTCCCTATCAAGACGTCCAACACAACTGGTATGAAATAAACAAGGCTGAATTCCTGAAATAAAATTTACTAACTTAAAGCTCGTATAAGCCTTCGAAAGGGTTAGTTTTAGGTTTATATTTGCTAATACACACAAACAAAATCTATTACTTTGTTTACTACATTGGATAATTCTATTTTATTTTCTTAGTTACATTCTAGACTTTCTTGTACTATTTTGTAAAGCCAGACCACATTTTAAGAAAAGGGGTCTTATTAAAAATTAAGATGCATTAATAAGGCAATTATTTTATAAAAAACCCGAACTTTGAATATATCGTGAAATAACAAATACAAAACAACAGTAAATCTTGTAAACAACAGTCCTGAGAAAAATATTTGATTGCATAGCCTTAATCGAATTTTTTACCTAGAAATTAAATAATCTTGAGTCTGTTTGATTTATTAGTTGACTCTATCACTATTAAAACTATAACTATGAACAAAACCATTTTAGAAGAAACAAAAAAGCTTCACAATCAGATGAAACAATGGATGGATCACATGCATGAATCTCCTGAATTAGCAATGCAAGAGACACAAACCTCTAATTTTATTGCCGATAAAGTAAGGTCATTTGGTTACCATGTTGTTCAAGGAGTGGGACAAACAGGGATAGTAGCCTCTCTCAGTGCAGGTGATGGAAATAAATCCATTGGATTAAGAGCTGATTTTGATGCTCTTCCTATACAGGAAGTAAATGATCTTCCCTACAAAAGTAAAATAGACAACAAAGCTCACCTTTGTGGGCATGATGGTCATACAGCCATGTTATTAGGGGCAGCCAAATACTTAGCAGACACAAAAAATTTCAATGGTACTGTCCGCCTTATTTTTCAACCTGGTGAAGAAACAATGCAAGGTGGCCCTGCGATGATTAAAGATGGATTGTTTGAAAAATTCCCTGTAGACGCAGTTTATGGACTCCATAATATGCCAGGCCTAGAAACAGGAAAATTTCAATTTTACCAAGGTGAAATGATGGCCGCGGTAGATAACTGGGAAATTGAAATCATTGGTAAAGGAAGTCATGGTTCTATGCCTGAATTAGCAATAGACCCAATTGTATGCGGATCCTCCTTAGTGATGGCCCTACAAACAATTGTTTCAAGAAACGTATCTCCATGGAAAAACTCAGTGGTTTCTGTTGGTGCTTTCCTGGCCGGAAACGCTGGTAATGTTGTTCCCCAGAACGCCATATTGCGATTAAGCATTAGAAATATGGATGCCAAGGTACGCCAAATGGTACTAGATAAAATTCGAACCATTACAAAGGCACAAGCCCAGGCTTTCTGCTGTCAATATGAAATAAGAGAGGGCATCCCAGGAGCAGTCTTAGTAAATAGTGCCCAAAATACTAACTGGGCTGCAGGTGTGGCAAGTGATTTATTTGGTAAGGATAAGGTAGAAAATCCTGGGCATCCTTATATGGGAAGCGAAGACTTTGCCTTTATGCTTGAGAAAAAACCTGGCACCTATTGTATGTTAGGTAATGGAGATTCATTCATGGTGCACCATCCCAACTATATTTTTAATCAAGATATTTTACCCATTGGTGCAGCCTATTGGGTAGGATTAGCCCAAGAGTATTTAAAATAAGGTAAAGTCCAAGATAACCAGCTTTACTATGGCTTTAACAAAGCCAAGGATTCCACTCCAAAAAATAAATAAACCAAAGGCTCTATGGCACAATAACCATAGAGCCTTTGTTAGATATATTATCTTCTATAGAAATTATGGTCTATCAAGTATAATATTATTCTACGCTATATATAAAGCTTGTTATTAAGCTTTAAAACAAGATCATTACTATTGTTGGTATTCTTTTTTAAAATACCTTTACAATTACCACCATCTATACCCCTGGAGACTATACCAAGACTAATACTAACAATTACTTACTAGTTAAAAAGGTATTACTTATAGACAATAGAATAATACATTTTATTTTTATAACTTTAAAACCTATAAAATTCACCAACACCCTTTGGCACTATGCTACACAATACCATGTCCGTTGCTTTAACTCTTACTATTGGAAATATAAATAACTTAGAGAACATTGTTCAATACTGTTTCTTGGTAGCATTTATCATAGTGTTACTTCGCCTTTTTAGAGATACAATGTATTTAAAAATCCCTTATAAGCAGGCTATACAAAAAAGAAGCTCTACATTGATCTCATTAATAATAATGTATATCATTGTAAGTTTACTGATGATATTAAATAAATAGAGTCAATCTACGTTAGTAAACTGACTCTATGTATTAAATCAAAATGTATTTTATTACTCTTGAATATCCTCTTGTTCTGAATCAGGAAAAAAGTCCAAAAACTCAACATCTTCAGACATTGTTTTATCGACAAAGTTCTCCATAACTTCAACTTCAAAAGTAGTAAAGTAAACGCGTTGTGTCTTACCTATACTTTCAGATAAACGGAACAAACGCGGCTCCAAGCGATTTCTTAATTGTATATCTAAATCATCAATGATGTACATCTTTAGTCTATTTACATCGAAACCAGCCGAAGAAAACAACTCATTTAAGCGCTCTGCTGTACCAACTAAAATGTCATTACCCAAGGATAGCTGATTCTTGTCCTCATCTAAATCTGAATGATCATGTACCCCATAAATAGAAATATCCATTCTATAGCTAAATCGCTCAAATTCCTCTAAAATATGTTGTACTGCTGCTCTGTCTTTTACTACAATTAAAACACGAGTAGATAACATATCATGTACTGGTTCTTCTGTGCATTGTAAAGCTGCAATAACTATACTTAAAGTTTTACCTTGGTCTTTAGGAGCGAAAATAACGAAATCTTGTCCGCTTTTAATTCTTCCAAAGGTCTTTTTTTGCATTAATGTTGGCTCTGTGAATCCTTGAGATTCTAAGTTAGCCATTAATGTAGAGTTTATTTTTTTTAATTTCATATTCCATTGTTTATGGCCCCAAAGGTAAAAGGTCCAGTTTTTAATGATGATAAACAAAACACAAGTGTGCTGTGCTTATCTACCTTTGTTAATTCTAGTGGCGCAACCACTTGTATAATTCTTTCCAAGACGGCTTCTTTCCGTACATCAAAATACCTATACGATAAATTTTTGCTGCCATCCAAACCACTAGGAAAAAAGTACCAAATAATATTGCCAATGATACAATTACCTGCCAAAATGGTACTCCAAAAGGAATGCGCATTAACATTACGATTGGTGAAGTAAAAGGTATCATAGAAAATATAGTAGCAACACTTCCATGAGGATCATTCATAACGGTGAAAAAACCAATATAAACTCCAAGCATCAAAGGTAATAAAATAGGCAATAAAAACTGTTGAGAATCTGTCTCATTATCAACTGCTGCCCCAATTGCTGCATATAAAGAACTATAAAGAAAATATCCTCCTATAAAATATAGGATAAAATAAAAAGCTAAAGAAAAAAGAGGTAGTGATAAAATCTCCGTTATATATGCCTGTAACTCTAAGGCCATTTCCGGATTAAGCTCTTGCCCTACACTTTGCAATTGCTGTACATTATTGGAGGATCCTACAATATCTAAACCAAAAACAAAGCTCAAAATAAAAGTAAATATAACAGCTAAAACACCCCATATAAAAAATTGAAGTATTCCTGCTAAAGAAGTTCCCACAATTTTACCCATCATCAATTGAAAAGGCTTAACGGAAGAAATAATAATCTCTATAATACGATTAGTTTTCTCTTCTATGACCGAACGCATAACCATATTACCATAGATAATAATGAACATCATGATAAAATATCCAAAAAGACCTCCAATAATTACTTTAATTTCATTTAAACCCTTAATAGTTGTCTCTCCAGTACTTTTTTCCAAAACTAGATTAACATTGGCTTGTGCATTATCAATAAGTTGCACATCTAAACCTGTGTTTTCTAGATTTATATGAGTAATCTTATTGTTTAGCAATAACTCAACTTTACTAACAAAACTAAGACTTGGGCTGTCGTTAGAAATATATCGTACATTAGACTCGTACAAATTTATACTATCTTGCAAAGGTATATAAATAAGTCCCTCATAAAGTTCATCTTGTACATTAGTCCTTAGTGTTTCAAAATCCACTAAAGAGACATCTGAATAATTATATTCTTTATTACTTTCAAATTCGTCAATGAAAATACCACTGGGATCATAAATAGCTATTTTCTTTACATCGGCATTCATGCTACTTAAGTATGCAATAAGTCCTGAGAGCAAGATAAAAAAAACAGGACCTAAAAAAGTCATGACAATAAAGGATTTGTTACGAACCTTTGAAACAAACTCTCTTTTTATAATTAAAGATAAAACACTCATATTTTATTTACTTACGCTTTGGATAAATATATCGTTAACACTTGGCATTTGCTCTTGAAAATGAGTTACCTGCCCATGAGAAATTAGAAGTCCTAATAAATCATTAGGAAGCTTTTTATTCAAATCCACAAGCAACTGCAATTCATTATTCAATGTTTTAAAACTAGTAGGCTTAATAATATAATCCTGACTTAAAGAAAGTATTACTTTTTCAACATCATTAGTTACTAACCCTATTTCATAAAGATTACTTCTAAACTCTCTTTTGACCTCTAAAAGTTTTCCTTCTATTAGTTTTTTACTATTATTAATAAGGGCAATTTCATCACACATCTCCTCTACACTCTCCATGCGGTGAGTAGAGAAAATAATGGTTGTTCCTTTGTTTTTTAGTTCTATTATCTCATCTTTGATGATATTGGCATTCACGGGATCAAATCCAGAAAAAGGCTCATCTAAAATAAGAAGTTTCGGATCGTGTAGTACCGTTACAACAAACTGAATTTTTTGAGCCATCCCTTTGGATAGTTCTTGAATTTTTTTGTCCCACCAATGACCAATCTCTAACTTATCAAACCAATAATTCAATTGTACTTTGGCCTGTTGCTTACTCATTCCTTTTAACTGAGCTAAATACATGGCTTGTTCTCCAACTTTCATTGTTTTATACAAACCTCTCTCTTCTGGCATATATCCTATATCGCTAATATGTTTGGGATTTAAAGGTATTCCATCTAAGATAATTTGTCCACTATCGGGATAAGTAATTTGGTTAATAATACGAATAAGGGAAGTTTTACCAGCTCCATTAGGTCCAAGTAAACCATAAATACTGCCTTTAGGGACACTCAAAGATACATGATCTAGGGCTGTTTTATCTGCATATTTCTTAACAACGTCTTTAACTTCTAATATAGGTTGCATAAACGAATAATGGATTAATTTTTGAATGTAAAAATAGGATAATTAATCTAAAAAATATAATTTTACACCTATTAACAATAGGTATAAAAAAACCCAACCTTATTAAAAATAAGGTTGGGAAAAATTGCTATGAAAAAGAAAATCCACTGTTTTATAAGTGTTAGCCAAAAATAGGACTATTTTTCCAATTAAGAAAACATTTCTTTTACTTTTTCAAAAAAAGATTTGTCACTTTTTGACGGAGCTGGTTTAAAGTTAGGATCTTCCAAATTATTCTGGAAAAACTCCTTTTGTTCTTTACTTAACTTCTTAGGAGTCCACACATTAACATGCACTAAAAAATCTCCCGTACCATATCCATTTAAACTTGGAATTCCCTTGGCTTTAAGGCGTAATATTTTACCAGATTGAATTCCTTCTTCTAATTTAATACGCACTTTTCCAGTAACGGTTTCAATCTCTTTGGACCCACCCAAAGCAGCTTCTGCAAAACTAATATAAAGATCTAAGTGAATATTGTCACCTTCTCTTTTAAGAGTTTCGTGGTCTAATTCTTGAATTACAACCAATAAATCTCCTGGCACACTATTTTTGCTAGGAGCCTCGTTACCTTTACCACTTACTTTTAATTGCATACCATCTGCAACCCCAGCAGGAATTTTGATAGACACAGTCTCTTCCTGAAGAATCATACCGTCTTTATCTGCTCCTTGAGGTTTATGGTCTAATACAGAACCGCTTCCGCCACATGTATCACATGCCACTGCAGTTTGCATTTTACCCAACATAGTACTAACCATTTTTACTATCTGTCCTGTACCATTACAAGTAGGACATGTTTTATAAGTTACTCCAGGTGCTTGAATCTTACGTTTTACCTTAATTTTCTTTTCTACCCCTGTAGCTATATCTTCTAAAGTCAAATTAACTTTAATTCTAAGGCTAGTTCCTTTTACGGATCTTCTTCCTTGGCTTTGACCCGAGCCAAATCCTCCGAAGCCTCCAAAACCACCACTACCAAAAATATCTCCAAACTGACTGAAGATATCTTCCATATTCATGTGTCCACCTTGTCCACCGAAGCCTCCAAAGCCACCACTACCATCAAAGGCTGCGTGCCCAAACTGGTCATATTTGGCTTTCTTGTCATCATTGCTTAAAACCTCATATGCCTCAGCAGCTTCTTTAAATTTCTCTTCAGCCTCTTTATCTCCTGGGTTTTTATCAGGATGGTATTGAATAGCTTTCTTGCGATAAGCCTTTTTTATAGCTCCCGCATCTGCACTTTTATCAACACCTAATATTTCGTAATAATCCTTTTTCATTTTGTAGATCTATTAATTATTTTAGCCCAAGACTATTGTCCTATAACTACTTTAGGAAAACGAATAATCTTATCCCCCAATTTATATCCCTTCTCGATTACATCTACTACTTTACCAGTAAATTCATCTCCAGCAGGAATTTGAGTGATAGCCTCTGCTATATCCACATTAAATACATCACCTTTATTGATAACTAACTCTTCTAATCCTTTAGTATTTAAAGTGTCTTTTAGTTTAGAGCTAATCAATTTGACTCCTGTTAAATGATCACTTTCACCTTCTTTTTCTAACTCAGAAATAGCACGTTCGAAATCATCTAATACTGGTAACAAACTTTGAATAATATCTTGTCCTGCAGTTCTAAACAACTCCATGCGCTCTTTTGCAGTTCTTCTTTTAAAGTTTTCAAACTCTGCAAATAAACGTAAGTATCTATCCTTCTCTTCTGCCAATTTATTGGTTAATTCCTCTTCTGGAGATAATTCTACCACTGGCTCAGCTTGGGATTCTGAGTTTTGCTCTACTTCCTGGGCATCTACTTGCTCATTAACCACTTCTTGGGTATTTTGGTCTTGAACTTCTTGTTCGCTATGTATATCTTTTTTAGAATTCATATCTTTAGAAAAATTATTTAACGTTTTATCCTAACCTTAATAGCAAATCCTTTGCCAAGGTATATCTGCTGTCATAATGACACGAAAAAAGCAATATATAGGTTGTTTTTGGCACAAGTTCAGACATAAACAGCACCTCTATTTACTATAAATCTGTTCTAAAGCCTCTCTTAATGTAGGATATTTAAAAGTAAATCCAGCTTGTTGGATCTTCTGACTACTAACTTTTTGTCCATCTAGAACTAAAGTTGATTTTTGTTTTAAGACCATTCTAAGTACCCAAGCCGGCACTGTAAAACCAACTAATCTTTTGCCTAAGACATCTGCTAATATTTGGGTAAATTCCTTATTAGTATTCGGACTCGGAGACACTGCATTGTAGACTCCTGATATATTATGCTCTATAGCAAAAATAAACATATCTACTAAATCCTGATGATGTATCCAACTATAATATTGCTTGGCGCTTCCCAAGGTACTACCTAGACCTAATTCAATAGGCTTACTCATCTTTGGCAATGCGCCACTAAAACGATCTAAAAAAAGACCGATACGCAAAAGTACTACCTCAACATTATTTTGTTTGAATTGTAAGTTCTGCTTCTCCCAACTTCTAACAACTTCGGCTAAAAAACCTTCTGCTCTCTCATGGGTATCTTCTTGTTGAAACTCTGGCAAGTCTTTATAGATTCCTATAGCTGATGCGCAAACAACTTTCTGTACCTTATTGGGATATTGCATTAAAGTCTGCTGTAAAAAAGTAGTGGGAATAACTCTTGAGTCTATAATTTGTTGTTTACCACTTTTGGACCACGAACCAGCAATACTACTACCACTAAGATGAACAATAATTTGAACTTGATCTAAAGCTTGACTCTGAATTTGTCCTTTATAGGGATCCCAATAAAAGCCCTTAGCATCTATAAAAACGCCTTCTAATTTATTTCTATCCGTTGTTAAATAACAAACTTCAAAATCTTTATCTAATAAACTTTGAACAAGTTTTTTACCGATAGCGCCAGTGGCACCAGTGACTAATACTTTCATATTTTCTTTGGTTTAACTTTAATTGTCCACTCAAAACTCATGGAACTAACCTGATCTCCACTTTGATCCTTTCCTACACTATTGAGCCAAATAGTTACAGGTCCTTGAGTATCGATGGCTTGTTTAATGGCCTGGTCAACTAATTTACCTTCTTTACAAGTAAAGGTTATTCTACCGGTTGCCTTCTTAGTAAAACTACTCTTATTACTAAGGACAAGCATGGAGATATTATGACCACTATGTCTTATTTTCTGCATCATTAAAACCCCAGTAGATAATTCAGCAGCCATTGCCTGTACAGCAAAATACATAGATCTAAATGGATTCTGATTGATCCATTTATGACGTACAGTAGTTGTAGCTTGCTCAGCGGATAAAAACTGCAATCTCACTCCAGACCAATAAGCTGATGGTAATTTAAAAAACAAAAAGCGATTGACGTTTGTTACATTAAAATTCATAAGATTGGTATTTTCAATAAATATACAAGAAAAATCTAAGACAGCACTTTTAAATGGATAAGTTAAAATTTAGTTAATTTACAGTACTATGCTATACAAAGTACCTTCTTTTGTATATATATTTGTATAACATATTAAACGAGCATAAATGAATATTGAAAACACTAAGGCTCAAATGAGAAAAGGCATCTTAGATTTCTGCATCTTAAGCATTTTGCAAGAAAGAGATTGCTATACCTCAGAAATTCTAGATGAATTAAAAGCCGTGAAGTTAGTAGTGGTAGAGGGAACTGTTTATCCTTTACTTACAAGACTAAAAAACGACGATTACCTTTCTTATAGATGGGAAGAATCCATATCTGGACCACCCAGAAAATACTATAAACTAACACAGAAAGGACAACTATTCTTAGGTGAACTAGCCAAAACCTGGAATGAATTAGCGCAGGCTGTAGATAAAATAACCACTAAAACACAACGCGATGAATAAGACACTAACCGTAAATATCGCAGGAAGTGTTTTCCACATAGAGGAAAACGCTTTTGTAAAACTTGATATATATCTCAAAACAATTAAAGCTAATTTCCCTTTAGAGGAAAGAGACGAAATTCTTCATGATATTGAATTGAGAATAGCAGAATTGTTTTTAGAGGAACTAAATTTCTCCAAAGAGGTAATTACATTAAAAGATGTTGAAAGAGTAATTCATATTATGGGGACACCCGATGATTACAATTTACAACAAGAATATGATAAATCAGATCAGACAAATCATGTAAGAGCTAAGAAACTCTTCAGAGATACTCAAAATAAAGTTTTAGGAGGAGTACTAAGCGGATTAGGGCATTACTTTAATATTGATGTTATTTGGTTGCGTATTATATTGGTGATACTAGTATTGTTTTTTGGAACTGGAGTACTATTGTATATATTACTATGGATATTAATTCCAGCGGCTAAGACAACTAGCCAAATATTGGAGATGCAGGGACAGCCTATCAATGTGAATACGATTGAAAATAGTGTAAAAAAAAACATTGATAATTTCCAGCAAAACCTGGCTCAAATAGACCTAGACCCCATTAAAAACAAGGCAAAGAAGGCTACTAAGGCAACTGGTTCAGTGATAGCTCAAACCCTTGGAATAATTTTCATTGTAGTGAGTTGTCTTGGATTAATACCTTTAATAATTTTATTATTTTCAGCCCTATCGCTCAATAATCCTGAAATCTTAGACATTTTAGACTCACAAAATCTTGCCATAGATATAGCTGGATTTACAGCACTGAGCACTATTCTTTGGGCGGGATTCTTTATTGCTGCCTTGCCTCTTGTAGGAATCTTTATAATTGGTCTACGCCTTTTGTACAGTAATATAAAATATGTAGTACTTACTTTAATTATACTTTTTATCTTATGGATAGGTAGTATTATTGCTTTTATTATACCAGTAGTAAATCAACAAAATCATATAGTTCTAGAGCAATTTAGTACTAGATATGGTTACAGAGTTACAAACCCTGGGCAAGACAGAGTGAAAACTGATTATTTTTTAGAGCAAGCATTAGGTCAGACAAACAACATTATAATAGAATTTAAAGACCCAAGCTACTTTACAAACCTATGGTCTCAAGAGGATCAGGCTTTAGCTAATACACAAGACCAACAAACAATAAAAGCCTCGATGCGTATCTCTGAAACATTTTCCCAGGATATGTATATAAAAGCACTTATACACACCGATGATAATATCAATAAAAACATAGCCTGGAAAGACTCCTTTATAGTGATAGATCAACAAGGTCAGCAGCTTATTTTAAGTACAGCTCCTACCGATGATATTCTACAGAGCACTGGTAAAGAGAATCTTAGTTTGCAATACACTTTGTATTTACCACAGGGCAAAACAATTCAGATTACAAATTCGCTTAAAGACTTATTGAACTTACCTGAATTACAGGTAGACAAAAAGTATACTTTAAATACTCAAGGCGAATTAGTTGAGTTTAATTAAGTCATAAAAAAAGCAGTTATTCTTTAAATAACTGCTTTTTTTTTTAATCAAAACAAGACTTCCTAATGGGCTCCTGCTTGATTTTGAGCGTCTTGAATCATTTTCTCACTTGCTCTAATTCCAAACTCTACTCTTCTATTTTGAGCACGTCCTGATTCTGTATCATTGGAAGCAATAGGATCAGCAATACCCATTCCTTCTGTAATCATACGATTACCTGCTACTCCTTGTTCCATCAAATATTGCTTTACCGAAGCTGCTCTTTGCTTAGACAAACTTAAGTTATACTCTTCTCTACCAGTATTATCTGTATACCCATAAATACTAATATAAGTATCTGGTTCTTGTTTAAAAACTGTGGCTAATTTGTCCAAATTATCTTTAGCTTTCTGGGTAAGAGTAGCTTTATTAGTAGCGAAATTAACTGAGTTTTCTCCTAATACTAATTTAATTCCTTCTCCTACTCTTTCCACTTGGGCTCCTGGAACAGTTTGTTCAATAGCGCGGGCTTGTTTGTCCATTTTATTACCAATAATACCGCCAGTTGCCCCACCGATAACTCCTCCAAGAACAGCTCCTAAGGCCCCGTTACCACCTTTACCTAAATTATTTCCTAAAATACCACCAATCAAAGCTCCTCCTGCTACACCTATAGCAGCACCTCTTTGGGTTTTATTGGTATTCTTAACCGACTCACAACTTGTAAAACTAACACTCGCAGTTAATAATGTAGCTGCCATTGTAATGCTTATTAATTTTCTCATAATTATTGCTTTTTAAAGGGTTAATTTCTAACAAAATGATAAGTAACATCATAGGCTTGTCCATTAGCATAAAACTTGTCTAACAACTGAAAACTTGTTGCAGTCTGATTAGCTACTTCTAAAGAGTAACCAGTGGTTACTTGTTTAGCTTTTTCGCCTTGGTCAACAAACTTAAATTCAAACAAACCACTAGGAGTTATACTCCACTTAAAATTACTCTCAAACGAAGGACAGTTTCCACCTTGGGTTAGTTCTAAAGAACCAGTATTATTATTAGAAACAAAATTCCACTGACTTCCTTGAAAACAACTAGCATCAGCAATGTTGAAGGAATAAACTTTTACAAACTCACCCCCTATGTGGGTAACCTTAGTTAGAGTCCAACTTCCTTTTAGGCCTACTTGACTCCTAGAATCCATTGTTGGCTTACAAGAAGCTACAAATAATGCAATGGCGAATAAATAAAATAATTTTCTCATATACTTTTTTTTTAATGTTAATCTGTTCTACAATTTACTTTCGTAGCTAAACACAAAGATGTCAAAGTGTCAGCGTTTTGGCATTCGGCATCTTTTTTGCCTCTTTCTATGTAAATTTACTAAAATTAAGTCAAATAAATAAAATTCATTCTTATGACATCTGGAAAAATTAACGTTACAGTGGAAAATATATTTCCACTAATTAAAAAGTTCTTATATAGTGATCATGAAATCTTCTTAAGAGAATTGATTTCTAACGCAACGGATGCGACTTTAAAACTAAAACATCTAACTAGTATTGGAGAAGCTAACACACCGTATGGCGACCCTATTATAGAAGTTAAAATAGATAAAGAAAATAAAACTCTTACCATTAAAGATCAAGGTCTTGGAATGACTAAAGAGGAAGTAGAGAAGTACATCAACCAAGTAGCTTTCTCTGGAGCTGAAGAGTTCCTAGAGAAGTATAAAGATAGCACAAAAGACACTGGAATCATAGGTCATTTCGGATTGGGATTCTATTCTGCTTTTATGGTAGCTGACAAAGTAGAGATTTTCACTAAATCTTTTAAAGATGAGCCTGCTGCACATTGGACCTGCGATGGTAGTCCAACTTATACCTTAGAAGAATGTGATAAAACAGATAGAGGAACAGAAATAGTTCTTCATATATCACCGGATTCATCTGAGTTCTTGGAAGACCATAAAATCAATGAGTTACTTGTAAAATACAACAAGTTTATGCCTGTACCTATTAAATTTGGTACAATTACAGACAAGGTAGATGATATTGAGATAGAGAAAGATAATATTATCAACAACCCTACTCCAGCATGGACTAAACAACCATCGGAATTAACCGATAAGGATTACACAGAATTCTATAAAGAGTTGTACCCTACACAGTTTGAAGATCCTTTATTCCACATACATTTAAATGTTGACTATCCTTTTAACTTAACAGGAATCTTATATTTCCCTAAATTAAATGGAGACTTACAAATACAAAGAGACAGAATTCAACTTTACCAAAACCAAGTTTTTGTTACCGACAATGTAGAGGGAATCGTACCGGAATTCTTAACAATGCTTAAAGGAGTTATAGATTCTCCAGATATTCCATTGAACGTCTCTAGATCTTACCTACAAGCAGATAGCAATGTGAAGAAAATTTCTAGTTATATTACTCGTAAAGTAGCAGATAAATTAAAATCGCTATTTAACGAAAACAGAGAAGACTTCCAAGCTAAGTGGAATGATATAAAAGTAGTACTAGAATATGGAGTACTATCTGAGGATAAATTCTATGATAGAGCTAAGAGCTTTATGCTTTATCCCACAACCCAAGGAGAGTATTACACTTTAGAGGAATTAAAAGAAGCTATAAAAGACAATCAAACAGATAAAGATGGTAAAATAATCATCCTATACACTTCTAATAAAGAAGCACAAGATAGTTATATAGCATCTGCTAATGACAAAGGGTATAAAGTTCTATTATTAGATTCACCTATTGTTTCTCACGTTATACAAAAATTAGAAAGCGAAGATCAAGATATAACCTTTACTCGTGTAGATGCTGATCATATAGCAAATCTGATAAAAAAAGAAGATCAAACTAGCTCTAGATTATCCCAAGACCAACAAACATCACTACAGGGTATAATAGAGGCTATTGTGCCTAAAGAAAAATACGTAGTGAAATTAGAATCTTTAGATAGCCAAGATGAGCCCTTTATTATAACCCAACCAGAGTTTATGCGTCGTATGAAAGAAATGAGCCAAAGCGGTGGTGGAGGTATGTTTGCCATGGGTAACTTACCAGAGATATTTAATATTACTGTAAACACTAACTCAGATTTGGCAAATCTAATTATTGAAAATCAAGATGAAACACTAAGAACCCAACAAATTAATCAAGCCTTAGATTTAGCAAAGCTATCTAAAGGACTATTAAAAGGAGAGGAACTTACTTCATTTATTAAAAGAAATTTTAATAATTTAAAATAATCCAATTTTATTTTACTTCTAGAAAAGGCCTGCAGAAATATATTTTGCAGGCCTTTTTGCTTTGTTGTTCTTCTTACTTGCTTTGTATTTTTACAACCTTAGAAGTATAACTCGAATACACTACCTTTATTAAAAAATTATAAAAGACATTTGTCCTTCTTATTTATCTAGACAAACACTAATTTTGCTGCACTTATTTATATATTAATATGGATCAAAAAAACACAATAAAAGGAGTTATTCTTGTTGCATTAGGAGCTTCTAGCTTTGGTATGCTTGCCTCATTTGTTAAGTTAGCTTACCAAAGCGGATACACAACTGTAGAGGTTACTCTATCTCAAGTTTTGTTAGGATTAATTGGAGTCTTTCTAATTAATTTTTTCAGAAAGAAAAACCCTACTCAAGCTAAAGCTAGCGCTAAAGACAGAAGAAATCTAATATTAGGAGGGACCACCATGGGATTCACCTCGGTATTATACTATTTGTCTGTTAGTTATATCGATGCATCTATTGCCGTTGTTTTATTAATGCAAAGTGTATGGATTGGAGTGGTAATGGAGAGTATATTGACCAAGAAATTTCCTAGTATTATAAAAATAGTAGCTGTAGCTATGGTTTTATTTGGAACTCTTTTAGCAACTAATGTTTTACAAAGCCAAATTACATTAGATATCAGAGGAGTTGTATTTGGTCTTTTGGCTGCTCTTTCTTTTGCTACAACCATGTTGTGTTCTAATATTATTGCTACCCAATTAGCAGCACCCCAAAGAAGTTTATTCATGTTATGTGGGGCTACTATTGTAGTTGCTATATTTACTTTTGTTGCTCAAGTGGGTCCTAATAATTTCGATTTCATGAGAGATTTTTATAGTAACTTCACCAACGATATGTCATCAATACGTGACTTCAACTGGTCTATTTTCTATAAGTGGGGTATAATATTAGCTCTTTTCGGAACTATATTGCCTCCGTTATTCTTAACTATGGGATTCCCATATACTGGAGTAGGTCTAGGAAGTATCATTTCCTCTTTAGAATTACCAGTATCGGTCAGTGTGGCATACTTTGTTTTACAAGAAAAAGTAATCGCCTTACAATGGCTTGGAATTCTGTTAATCTTAACTGCTATACTACTAATGAATAGCAACTTAATATTTGCAAAAAAAGACAGGTAATTTCTCATAAAAACATTCAATAAAACAATAGTGTTTTATTATTACTTATTTTCAATCAAAGACCTCTGTAATAGGGGTCTTTTTTTATGTATACTTACTAGTGGTTTTCAGCTATTTACCCTTAATAAAATGTTAAAGAAAAATTACTATGCTCTGTGAACATTTAATTTAGCTGTGTTAAAATCATTTATATATGTATAAAATATTAGTCCCTTTTATCCTAATTTGCAGCTATGTTCAAGCTCAAAGTACTAACGATACTATTTTCTTAGATTATGCTAATGAAAAAACTAATAAGAAAAATGCTATTTCTTATCTATTAAATACCAATTCCCAACAAAAGGCCTTATACAACCTTAAAACTAATGAAATTAGTATGGAAGGAGAAGCTGTTTTACAAAACAACTCGCCCTTAAAATGGATAGGAAAAGTAAAGGGATACGCTCCAGGGAAAGTACTTTCAAATACTTATACCTATGACAACCAAGGGCAATTAACCCATATAGAATCTTACAATCCAATTACTAAAGAAACCTATCAGGCTGAATTCATTGATAACTACCAAATGGAAGGCAAGGCTAGTTATATAGAGCAAGATTTGTTAACTTATATGGAAAATAAAAATGGATCTATACAATACTTAAGCTATATCAATCTTAAAGAGCCATTGAACAAATTAGTTAATCTCTTTGAAGATGATATGGCCATAGAAACAAAATATTTTGATAAAGATGGCAAAAATATCTATTCTTGTGACTATAAAGATGGATACCCATTTAATGGTCAATATGTTTCTTTATATCCCACTAGTCTTAATATTGAGGGTGTTCAAACTTATCTAGAAGGCCAAGAGATAGAAATGAAAAATTATTATAAAGATGGTGCTCTTTTCTCAAAGGCTATAGAATCCCCTGCTTACTTAATCACAGTATACTATGATAAACAAGGCCGAGAAATAGGTCAATTTACCTATGATAATATTAACGAAAAGTTCCACGGAGATCAGTTCTTTTTTGACTCAGAATACTATGGAGAAAAACTAGGCTCTAAATACACTTATACCGATGGTTATTTAAGCTCCTCGGTTAGCTACAACACAAAAATAGCTAGCAATCCAGTTAAAATGATTTCTTACTACAACTTAGAGTCAGCCCTAGATTCAGTTCAATACTTTGATACCAAGGGTGAACTTATTTCTACGGTGACTTATAAAGATTATGAGCCTTACAATGGAACTATGTATGAAGATAATTATATCGAGACTTACCTAGATGGAAAGCTTACCTACCAAAAGTTTTTTTATCCGCAAACAACTAAAGTATTTGAAATATACCAAGATAACGTTAGTCAATTTTTTGACTATCAACAAAATATCATCGGAACACTTACCTATGACCCTGAAGACTCCTACTATCTTACCCCAAAACAAGGCGTAAGTTATAATTTAGATGACAACGCGATTTACCAAAAAAACACCTATAAAAACAATCAACTCATAGAGCAAACGGACTATTATGCTTGCGATAACCCTAAGGATAAATTATCTATATATTCAACTACAAAATTTCCCGAAGATGACCAGGGCTTAAAAACAATTACCTACTACTATGCTAATGGTAATTTAAGAGAACAAAGTACTTACTATCAAAGTCAATTCATGGAGGATGAATTAATTCAGGCCAACTACTACGATAGTAATAAAAACAAAATAGGTAGTTATGACAAGCAAAATAAAGGTGGACAAATAATTACCTTTTCTACTAACAACATTATTACCGACTTAAAGAAGTACGTAGATCAACAATTAGTATACCACCAAAGCTATCTACCCACCTTAGAAAATACTTGGGTGGACCCTATTGATCTAGAGCAATCAGACTACTTTCTACAAAAGCAAATCGACTTTAATAGTCAAGGAGTTTTCTATGATTTTAACCAAGAGAATAAGTCTGTGGTAGTTTATAAAGATCAAGCTCCTTTTCAAGGAGAAGTATGGGAAATAGAATATGGCAATATAACCAAAACTCCTTATAAACAAGGTCAAATAGATGGAGTACAACTAGTATTACCTTATTTAGACTACGATATGTATTACACAAAAGACCACTATAGTAAAGGAGAGCTGCTAAAAGAAGAAAAATATTTTGAGGATATACTACTTGAGCAAACCGTTTATGAAAATAATGAGCCTATACTGCACCTGACTAATTCTACACAGGGAGAATTACTTACAAAAATGCAATATAAAAATGGTCTCCCTTTTGAAGGAAATATAAAACAGGAAAATTATTACTTAACCTATTACATTACCTATAAGAATGGACAAATCCAACAAGTGGACTATATGGATTATCTAGAAAACATAATTGCACAGGATATTTTCATAGACCAATCTACTTATGAGAGAACAGTTTTTGATGAACAACAAAAACAAATAATTCAGTACAGGGTAAAGGATAACTTTATAAACGGAGAACTAAAATACTTTGACAATGGTAAGGTATCTCACACAGCATTCTTGGAAGATGGACAACTTATAAAGGGTACAATAAACCTTGAAATAAATACTAGCCAACACAACAACTATGACACCCAAGACTACCCGTACTCAGATAATTATTTCCAAATAAGTAGAAACAAAAACAAAGTAAGTCTACTAGCTTTAAATAAAGCTACTGGGGAAGTTATCTCAGATATGCAAGTAAAACTAACAAACAAAGACATATTGTTAACTCCACTACCCCTTAGCGCTATAACTCCAGAGGATTTATATGTTAACTCAGACTACTACACATACATCTATGTTTATTCACATGAGGAAATTCTATCGTTCAACTGATTAAATTAACAAGTAACATTTAACAACCACCAATTAAAAAGTCCTAGCTAATAGCTAGGACTTTTTAATTATATAAAATCTTTTTGAAGTGTAAAGCTAAAAATCAAAGTCTATTACTTCATAGGCGAAACGACAAATAGCTAAAAGCATAATAAACAAAAAGATGTATCTTACCCATACTTGTCCTTTTAAGATAGCCAGCTTTGCTCCCATGTAGCCTCCTGCTCCGTTACAAAACGCCATAGGCAATGCTATTTTCCATAATATTTGGCCTTGAAGTAAGAACAGACATATACTTCCAAAATTAGTAGCCAAGTTGATCATCTTAGCATAGGCAGAGGCCTTGAAAAAATCAAAGCCAACAATAAAAACAAAGCCCATAATAAAGAATGTCCCAGTGGCCGGACCAATAAAACCATCATAAAACCCAACTACTATAGCAATTAGTATTCCATAGACATATTGTCTTTTTTGGGTTAAAGTCACAAGAGTCTTTCGAGCAAAATCTTTGCGCAAATAAGTAAAGAACCATAGCAATACTAAAATAACTAACAGTAATGGCTTAATGAATTCATTATTTACCCGAGTTAAAACAAAGGAACCTAGAAAAGCACTACAGAACGAAATACTTGCCAAAACTCCTAAATAAATCCAATTAATAGAGGTAGTCTTTAAATACTGCTTAACAGCCATAGCTGTACCAGTAAAGGCTGGCACTTTAAGAGTACCGATAACAGTAGAAACAGGAAATTGAGGTAAAATAGCCAAAGCTAAAGGCGTTTGAATTAATCCTCCTCCACCGGCTATAGCATCAACAAATCCAGCACAAAATGCCACTACGCACAAGTAAAATAGTATATCTAACTCCATAAAAATTTAAAAAACACAAATGTAGGCAAACTACACTAGGTAATTTTACTCTACAGTGAATTTATATAGGCTATTGTTTCAAAAAAATATTCTATGGCTCATTTTTTTTATTAGAGCTTATAAAAATACTTTTACACCACAAGAATTCCCAGTGCCTTAATACTTTGAAAAGCTTTACTATACCAAAAAGGTTCAAAGTCTTCTTGGGTAAATTCCTCAAAACTTTTCTTCATTTCTCCATAAGTTAAAGTAGCTGTACTACTTTGGTTTAACAGCTCTACAAAATGAGCAAACCAATTAGCACTTTGAGCATCCATATCAATGCTAAGGGTTTGTCTTTTGGTATGCAGAGTTACATGTGCCATTTTAAAGACTCTACCTTTTTTCTTCTTTTCAAACTCCTCTATAAACGGTACACTACCCAAGTAGAAGACCTTTTGATTAGACTTATAAACAGGTAAGCTTTGCTCTGTTAAGCACTGCTGGATATAATTGGGAGCTATAGATGTTTTAGGCACTTTAAACTCAAACCATTCTTGCAAGGGCCAATCCAAACACATATGATGCATATAATTATACAAAGATTTTCTTAACCCGAAGGAAAATTTCTCATGTTGCGCACCATTTAACTCTTTATGGGGAACATCATTATTGGCAAACGAACCTTTTTGTTCCAGCAAAGACTCAACTTTATAAGACTTTGGATCCATACCCACTGGAGAATGTGCTGTCATAGCAAATTGATGCCAAAAACCACTTTGCATAACCCCATTTTCAAACATTTGTCGAACCATCTCCAAAGAATCAATTGTTTCTTGAGCACTTTGGGTAGGAAAACCATACATTAAATAAGCATGAACTAAAATACCAGCTTGAGTGAAGTTTCGATTCACTTTAGCTACTTGTTCCACAGTAACCCCTTTGTCTATTAATTTTAATAAACGATCAGAGGCCACCTCTAAACCACCTGATACAGCAATACATCCGGATGCTTTAAGTAAATAGCAAAGATCTTGGGTAAAACTTTTCTCAAAGCGAATATTAGTCCACCAAGTAACGTGTAAATTTCTGCGAATAATTTCTAAAGCAACCTCCTTCATTAAAGCTGGTGGAGCAGCTTCATCTACAAAATGAAAACCTGTTTCTGAGGTCTGTTCCACTAAAGTTTGCATGCGATCAACAATCAACTTAGCACTCACAGGTTCATATAACCGAATATAATCCAAACTAATATCACAAAAAGTACATTTACCCCAATAACAACCATGAGCCATGGTTAATTTATTCCATCTACCATCACTCCACATACGGTGCATTGGATTAACAATTTCAATAACAGAGATATATTCTTTTAATGGTAAATCACTATAATCCGGTGTGCCTAGTTGATTTTGTTTATAATCCTTTTTCAAGGGATTATTTATATATATTACTTGATTATCAATACAAACAAATGTTCTCTTTAATTGGGATACATCTATTTTACCCTCCACGTGCAAAATCACATTTTCCAATGGCGCCTCTCCATCGTCTAAGGTAATGTAATCGAAAAATTCAAAAACTCGAGGATCTTGTAAATCTCTTAATTCAGTGTTAGCAAACCCACCTCCCATAGTTACTTTAATGCTAGGGTAATTAGTCTTGATATACTGAGCACAACGAAACCCACTAAATAAGTTACCTGGAAAAGGAATAGAGAATCCAACAATTTTTGCAGTTGTCTTACTTAGTAATTTATCTAATAATTCTACGGTTATTTGATCAATATAAGACAAAGGTTGTTTTAAAGAATCGTATAATTCATCAAAACTATGAGCCGAGCGTCCTAGACGTTCAGCATAACGGCTAAATCCAAAATTAGCATCTACACTACTTTGAATTAAATCTGACAAATCTTCTAAATATAAGGTAGCTAAATGCTTAGCCTTATCAATAATTCCCATATCTCCAAAAGCCCAATGTAGATCTTCTAAATTATCAAAACGAGAAGCTCTTGGCAAAAAATCACCTTGTACAATACCATGAGCCAACGTTGGATTTTTACCTTGTAGAAAAGCAATGACTGCATCAATGGAATTTATATAGTCTTTCTCAAAGGCTAAAATTCGATGTACATTTAGACTTACCTCTTGGGTATTTTCATGTACATAATCAAAGAGCCTTTCCAACCCTTTTTTTGAAAAAATCTCTAAAATAACCTCTATTCCTAAATCTGCCTGATAACTAGGAATCTCTAAAGTGTTTAAAAACCCCTTAATATATGCCGTAGCAGGATATGGAGTATTTAACTGAGTAAAGGCTGGAGTGATAAGAGTTATAGTTGTATTCACTTTAATTTCGAATTTAATTACAAAGGTAGTATATTGTAATGGACAACAAAATATATTAACCCTACGTTAAAGCTAAGTAAAGGCGAATTTATTTCTTTAATTTAGCACAAAAATAGACCATCTTATGCCTCACGATACAATCACTTTTCAAAATTCCGGCTACTTTTCTAAATTAATGGTAGACTATCTTAACCAAAACAGCAATTTAAAACCACTGTACAATAGATCGCCTGTACTAGAAAATTTTAAAGAGCAGATTATAGAAAAACAAGCAAATTATCCAAATAGCCATAGAATAGAATTACACCGTGCATTACAAAGGCAATATTCTAATATTAGTTCTAGTCTAAAGACTCAACATAATATTGAATTAATTGCTAATAAAAACACTTTTACCATAACAACAGGGCATCAATTGAATTTATTCACAGGTCCTTTGTATTTTTTGTACAAAATTATTTCTGTTATTAATCTTTGTACTACATTAAAAAAACAATATCCACAATATAATTTTGTACCCATTTACTGGATGGCTACCGAAGATCACGATTTTGAAGAAATTAATCACTTTTACTTTGAAGACAAAAAGATACATTGGCAAAAACAGAGCCAAGGCCCAGTAGGTAGGCTATCTACGCAAGGCTTAGAAAAAGTATTTGAAGTATTTGTAAAACACCTTGCTCCAGGAGATAATTCAAAAAGGATAAAAGATCTATTTTTTGACTCGTATTTGAACCATTCTAACCTAAGCCAAGCTACTAGATATTTGGCCAATGAAATATTTGCCGACAAAGGCTTAGTCATTTTAGACGGCGATGACAAAGCACTAAAAGAACTATTTGCACCCTATATAAAAGAAGAGCTAGTAAATCAAAGTACAATAAAACAAGTAGAAACTACTTATAGTATTTTAAAAGACTATCAAATACAAGTTAATCCAAGACCAATTAATCTATTCTTTATACAAGACGATATAAGAGAGCGTATTGTCTTTAAAGACGATAAATATTTTATCCACAATACAGATCTTGTTTTTGACAAACAAGAGTTTTTAGACTTACTTAAAACCAATCCAGAGAACTTTAGTCCAAACGCTATTTTACGTCCTTTATATCAAGAGGTTATCCTACCAAATCTTTGTTATATTGGCGGTGGTGGTGAACTAGCTTACTGGCTTGAATTAAAACCTGTCTTTGAACACAATAAAATTTGTTTTCCAATCCTTAGCTTGCGCAATTCTGTACTACTAGTATCGAGCAAGCAGGCCAAGAAAATGGATAATTTAAATCTTACTTATAAAGATATATTTTTAAAACAAGACGTTTTAATTAACCAGAAAACCAAAGAATTCTCTAGTGTAGATTATAATTTCCAAGAGCAAAAACAAATGTTAGAAAAACAATTTTCTGACCTAGAAAAACTCTGTAGCAAAACCGACAAGTCCTTTACAGGTGCAGTTTTAGCGCAAAAGAAAAAGCAGATTAAAGGATTGGATAATCTTCAAAAGAGGTTACTTAAAGCAGAAAAAAAGGTACATAAAGACAAGTTAGAAAGAATCAAATATTTACAAGATCAATTGTTCCCTAACCAATCTTTACAAGAGAGAACAAGCAACTTTAGTAGTTACTATATAGAACATGGAGCTCAACTTATAGATAAGTTGACACTTGCCTTAGATCCTTTGGATCAAAACTTCGACATAGTGATTATATAATCCACAAAAAGATATATGCGTGCATATATCTTTTTTTTTATTTATCTTAGTTGTTTAACTCTAAAAAAACATCCCTATGAGTTTTACCGATAAAATGCTCAAAGAAGGCGCTTTAGCCGATAAAGTAATTGTTGTAACTGGTGGCGGCAGCGGACTAGGAAAGTCTATGGCCAGCTATTTTTTAGAACTAGGTGCTAAAGTAGTAATTACATCTAGAGACATCGAAAAATTAAAGCTTACAGCCCAGGAGCTAACCCAAAGAACAGCTTCACAATGTTACCCTATCGCTTGTGATGTAAGACATTATGATCAAGTAGAACAAATGCTAGAAGAAGTCTTACAAAAATTTGGAAAAGTTAACGTTCTACTTAACAATGCAGCAGGGAATTTCATCTCACCAACAGAGCGGCTAAGTTCTAATGCTTTTGATACCATTATAGATATCGTTTTAAAAGGAACTAAAAACTGTACTTTAGCCTTTGGTAAGCACTGGATTAAAGAAAAACAAAAAAACAATGTAGTTTTAAATATCACCACAACCTATGCCTGGACAGGCTCTGGTTATGTAGTTCCGTCAGCTTGTGCTAAAGCAGGTGTCTTAGCACTAACTAGAAGTCTTGCCGTAGAATGGGCAAAGTATTCTATTCGCACTAATGCTATTGCACCTGGTCCCTTTCCTACCAAAGGTGCCTGGGATAGATTATTACCTGGAGATTTAAAGCAGCAATTCGATTTAACCAAAAGAGTTCCTCTTAAACGAGTAGGTGAACATCAAGAGTTGGCTAATTTAGCAGCTTACTTGGTATCAGACTTCGCTAGCTTTATTAATGGTGAAGTTGTAACCATTGACGGGGGTGAATGGTTGCAAGGAGCTGGAGAGTTTAATATACTAGAGCAAATACCTGAACCAATGTGGGATGCCTTAGCCAAGGCTACTGGTAAAAAGTAACATTAAATGCATCTTAAAAAAAGTACATTTAAAATAAAAGTTACATTTTTCACCTCTAACAAACTACTTTTCAAAACATTACCTTAAGTGTTAATAAATAAGATTTTATCAAGTCATAAAAAATCGTATTTTTACCACTTATATAATTTATTTAAATATAATGGGGAAAATCATTGCCGTTGCAAATCAAAAAGGTGGAGTAGGAAAAACAACCACATCGGTTAATCTTGCAGCATCTTTGGGAGCTTTAGAGAAAAAAGTGTTACTTATTGATGCTGATCCTCAAGCAAATGCAACCTCTGGACTTGGAGTAGATGTAGATGCGGTAGAAATTGGAACCTACGGAGTACTAGATCATAGTTATACACCTATGCAGGCCGTGGTATCGTGTACAGCACCAAATGTTAGTTTAATACCTGCGCACATTGATTTAGTAGCCATTGAAATAGAATTAGTCGATAGACAAAATAGAGAATATATGCTAAAACAAGCTTTAAGCTCTATTAAAGATCAGTACGATTATATTATAATTGATTGTGCACCATCTTTGGGTTTATTGACTTTAAATGCTCTAACAGCTGCAGATTCAGTAATTATACCAATTCAATGTGAGTATTTTGCTCTAGAAGGTTTAGGTAAGTTATTAAACACTATAAAAAGTGTCCAAAAAATACACAACCCATCATTAGATATAGAAGGATTGTTGTTAACTATGTACGACTCACGTTTAAGATTATCTAATCAAGTAGTAGAGGAAGTACAAAAACACTTTCATGATATGGTTTTCCAAACCATAATACAGAGAAACGTTAAACTAAGTGAGGCACCAAGTTTTGGAGAGAGTATTATTAATTACGATGCAACCAGCAAAGGTGCAACCAATTATATAAACTTAGCTCATGAGGTAATACGTAAGAATCATTAATAAAAAGAAAGTCGGCAAATAAGTTAATTATGGCAAAAGCATTTAAGAAACAAGCTTTAGGAAGAGGTTTATCGGCATTATTAAAAGACCCAGAGAACGATAATATTTCTTTGAATGATTCCCTATCGGATAAAGTTACGGCTAACATCATGGAATTGGATATCAACACCATTGAAGTTAACCCCTTCCAACCTAGAACTAATTTCAACGAAGAATCTTTACAAGAGTTAGCTTCTAGTATTAAGGAATTAGGTTTAATACAGCCTATTACTGTCAGAAAAGTCGACTTTAATAAATACCAACTAATTGCTGGAGAAAGACGTCTTAGAGCTTCTAATTTAATAGGTCTAGAAAAAATACCTGCCTATATTAGACTGGCCAATGACAATGACTCTCTAACAATGGCATTGGTGGAGAATATACAACGTCATGATCTTGATCCAATAGAAATTGCTCTTTCTTATCAACGTTTAATGACTGAAATAGACTTAACTCAAGAACAGGTTAGTTTAAAAGTAGGGAAGAAAAGATCTACTATAGCCAATTATTTGCGCTTACTACGTCTAGACCCAATTATTCAAACAGGAATTAGAGACAATTTCATTTCAATGGGACATGGTAGAGCTTTAATTAATTTAGAGGATACCGAGGTGCAAACCTTGATATACCACAAAATAATTAAAGAAAATCTTTCTGTTCGTCAAACCGAACAATTGGTTAAATCCTACCAAGAAAGTTTATCTACAGATGGTTTAGAAAAGCCTATAGAAACCACTAAAGCCTTTACCCTACCTAGTCACTATTGCAAATCTTTTGATAATTTCTTTCAAGCTAAAGTAGATATTAAGGTTTCAAAGGATGGAAAAGGAAAAATTTCTATACCTTTCGCCTCGCAAGAAGATTTAGATCGTATCATCAAACTTTTAGAAACTAGTGAAAAGTAGATTTATTATATATTTATTCTTTTTTACTCTACTGTCTATAAATGTTTTAGGCCAGAATAAAAAAGACAAAGAACAACCCTTAGATAGTCAAGAAATAAATGCTTTGGCACCAGCTAGAGCTGCTTTCTTAACCAGTGTTGTTCCTGGATTAGGTCAAATCTATAACAAAAGTTACTGGAAAGTACCCCTAGTATATGCTGGAATTGGTATACCAGCATATTTCTGGGCAGATAACCAAAGACAGTACAACTCTTATCGAAATGAATATAAGCGTCGCTTACAGGGTATTGTAGACACAGAGCATCCGCTCTTTGGTGAGTTAGACGATCAAAGATTATTAGATGCACAAAATTTCTATCGTAGAAACAGAGATTTATCGGTAGTAATTACTGTTGGATTTTATATTTTAAGTATTGTAGATGCTAACGTAGATGCGCATTTATCGCAATTCAATGTCAATGAAAATCTTACAATAAAGCCAGTATTTGAATTCAACAATAAGTTCGACCCAACAACTTCAATGCAGTACGCTTTAAATCTATCCTATAAATTCTAAGTAAAAAACAACCACTATAATTATGAAAATAGCTTTATTAGGCTACGGAAGAATGGGCCAAATTATCGAGAAAATCTCCTTGGAAAGAGGCCATGAAATTGTTCTAAAAAAAGATAGTAAAAACACATTTGAAGCACTAGAAAATGCAGATGTAGCTATAGATTTTAGTCTACCTCAAGTGGCTGTAGAAAACATAAAAACAGCCCTAGATTACCAAGTTCCTGTGATATGCGGAACAACAGGTTGGTTAGATCATTATTCAGAGATCACTAATTACGTTGAGAAAAAAAATGGAGCTTTTATTTATGCTTCTAACTTTAGTATAGGGGTAAATATCTTTTTTGAATTAAATCAGTACTTGGCTAAAATGATGAATCATCTAGATCAGTACAATGTTAGTTTAGAGGAGATCCATCATACTAAAAAATTAGATGCCCCAAGTGGAACAGCCATTACCTTAGCTCAAGGAGTAATTGACAATACTTCGTATACAAATTGGACAATGCAAAATGCGCTAGAGAAACAAATAAAAATAACTAGTGTTCGACAAGGAAATGTTCCAGGCACCCACCTTGTGAACTATGACTCTGAAATTGATCAAATACAGATTAAACATACGGCACACAACCGAGAGGGTTTTGCCCTTGGAGCAGTAGTAGCGGCAGAATGGATTATAAATAAAAAAGGTGTATTCACCATGAGTGATGTATTAAACATACAAAAGTAATCTCAAAAACACTTTATCATTATGACAATAACACAATGGTTTTTATTCTTTTTATTAGTTCAAATAATTCACTTTTTAGGAGTTTGGAAACTATATCAAAAGGCAGGCTTTAAAGCTTGGCAAGCTTTAATTCCAGTTTATAATGCTGTAATTTTAATGCGAATAATAAACCGTCCATGGTGGTGGGTTATTTTAATATTCATTCCAATAGTAAACCTTATTATGTTCCCTGTTATATGGGTAGAAACATTAAGAAGCTTTGGTAAAAACTCAACTCTAGATACGGTACTGGCTGTAGTTACTTTTGGCTTTTACATTTACTATGTAAATTACACTCAAAACGTTAATTACATTGCAAACAGAGACTTAAAGCCAACAACTAGCACAGGGGAAACGGTAAGTTCTATATTATTTGCAGTAATAGTGGCTACCATTATCCATACCTATGTTATGCAACCTTACACCATTCCATCTTCTTCATTAGAAAAGACTCTACTGGTAGGGGATTTTTTATTTGTAAGTAAGTTTCATTATGGTCCAAGAACACCAATGACTACAGTTGCTTTACCTATGGCACATGATACTATACCTTTTACAGAAAAGCCTTCGTATATAAAAAAGCCTAGTTTACCTTATTTTAGACTCCCAGGATTCCAAAAAATACAAAAAAATGACATTGTGGTATTCAACTGGCCTACCGATACTGTATATAAACTACAGTCCTATGACCCACGACCAGGAGTAAAGAAACCTATCGATAAAAAAACAAATTACGTTAAGCGTGCTGTTGGACTACCTGGAGAAGATATTAGTATCAAAGATGGTTACGTATATATCAACCAAGAAAAATTAGAATTAAACGATAGAGCAAAAATACAATTTAGCTATTTAGTTACTACCGATGGTACAAGCTTTGACTTAAACAGTATTGTAAAAAAATTAGGCGTAACTGACCCTTACGGATATGTATCAAGTGATAGAACCCAAATTGGTTTTAGAGCTCTTACTTTAGAAGATGTAGATTATATAAAGAGCTTTAGTGCGGTAAAAAATATCCAAAGATTACCAGAACAAGCTTATCCAGGATACGTTTTCCCACATAACTCTACTACTTGGACTCCAAATAATATGGGCCCTTTACACATTCCTGCAGAAGGAGAAACAATAGCCATCACCATGGATAATTTACCAATCTATAAACGTGCTATTGAAGAATATGAGAACAATACCCTAGAGGTTAAAGACAACCAAATCTACATTAATAATCTACCCACGAATAGTTATACCTTTAAACAAGATTACTATTTTATGATGGGTGATAATAGAGATAACTCGGAAGACAGTAGAATTTGGGGATTTGTACCTTATGACCATATTGTGGGAAAACCAGTATTTATTTGGATGAGTTTAGATCACAATGTGCCTTGGTCTAATCCTTTGGAAAAAATACGTTGGAATAGACTTTTCACCACAGTTAATGGCAATGGAGAACAGACCTCTTATTTTCCTTACTTTATAATTGTATTAATTGGGTACTTTGGATACACAACCTACAAGAATAAAAAAAATAAAAAACAATAGTGATTCCTAGAACACATGAATAACATCCTAATTCAACCTTGCTATTTTGCACCCATTAGCAACTATGTGGCAATGATGCAAGCTGATAAAATTTATTTTGAAAATAACGATAATTTTCAGAAACAAACCAACAGAAATAGAATGTACATTTATAGTGCTAATGGCCTACAGATGTTAAATATACCCGTTAAGCATTTAAAAGAAAGTAAAGCATTCAAGGACACTGAAATTGAATATGCCTTTGGCTGGCAAAAGCAGCATTTTAAAAGCCTTGAAGCTGCGTATCGAACTTCTCCCTTCTTTGAATTTTTTGAGGACGATATTCGCAAAGTTTTTGAAACTAACTACAAATATATGTTAGATCTAAATTTAGACACTCACCAAATTGTATGTGACTCTTTGGGGGTTAATTTAGATTATGAAAAAACTTTAGAATATCAAAAAGAACCCTCACAAGACATAGTAGACTTTCGTCACCTAGCTGATGGTAAAAGAGATACCACCATTCTACAGAGCTACGATCAGGTATTTGAGCAGAAATTTGGATTTATAAACAACCTTAGTATTTTAGATCTACTTTTTAATCAAGCCAGAGCAGCGAAAGACTATTTACTACATCAAAAGATTTAAATAAAAATCATAACATAACAAAGCACCTTACTCGATTGTCAAGGTGCTTTGTTTGTTTATATCTATTTTTTTTGTTTGCTATGAAAAAAATCAGCTTTAATTCACTTAAGATTAAAGCTGATTCTAAAAGGGCGTAACAACTAATAATTTACTATACTTATTTTTTAAAGTAAAAACCAAATTAAAGCTATTGCCTATAAAAGTAATAATTGAAATTTTTAACAAATAGGAGTTTCTCTAATAATCAAATACAATGTCTTAGGTGAAACATAAGGAATATCTAAACCGAGTCCCCTAACAATAAAAAGCATTCCAAACAAGACAATCAAAATAGGATAATATTTCAATATAGCATTGCGAAGTTTAGGGGTAAATAAATCTCTGGTTAATAAAATAGCACTAAGTAAAGGGATAGTTCCTATTCCGTAGACAAACATATACAATCCACCTTGTATAACACTTTGCATTGCTAATGCACCAAAAAGAGCTACATACACCATTGCACAAGGTAAAAAACCATTAAAAAATCCGATGGTAAACAAAGATTTCAAACTACGCTTAGAAAACTGAGCTCCTAATCTTTTTTTCAAGAATTGAATCACCTTAAATACCGGCTTTAAGAAATTTAGTTTACCTAATTTATTAGTCGGAATCAAAACATAGAGAATCATTAAAATCCCTACTACTATGGACAACTGTTGTTGTAAGCCTGCTAAAAAGAAGCCTTTACCTAATAAACCAAATAGTATCCCCATTAGGCTATAACTTACTAATCTACCTAAATGATAGCTACAAAGGTGTAAAATCCGCTTGGAATGGCTCTGGGTGCTTATGGGCAAAACCATTACAATAGGTCCACACATACCTATACAATGTAAGGAACTAACAAGTCCAAGTATTAAAGCGGAAATTAGCAAAATTTAGGTTTTTAGAAAGGTTTCCAATTGATTTTCTCTACATTTCGGTATTCTTTACCTTGGTAAGTCCATTCTACTACCAAATCCCATCTACCTTGTAATAAATCTTGTTTATCTATATGCATTGTAGCATCTGGTAAGACTTCAATTTCTCTATCAAAATCAAGTTTCTCATTAGAAGGACGATAAAAATAAATCTTCCCCTTGACCTTATCGTATTGCATCTGTGAAGGAAAATCTAAAGTAATACCTTGTGTATCTTGTTTAATCTTCAAAGGATCAACCAAAGCCAAAGCTTGGGTTTCCCTTTGGGCTTTACCATCAATTTCTAACTCTTGTTGATAATAATCTTGCGTTACCAATTCATTGTCATATTTAGAGTCAAACTGTACTCTTATCACATATTGCAAAATGAAGATCATAAATAATCCCATAGCAATAACTACTCCTGTACCAAAATTAAATTTCATTGTGTCTGTTTTACTTTAGTAATTAAATTAATCTAGAACTCTAGGACCTAGAAAGTTTGTAGTTGTTCTTTGAATTAATGTATCATTTTGAAAAAGCTCTAAATGTACTTTAGTATTGTGAGTCTTCAAATCATACTGAGGAATCTTAATAATAAGAACTCCCTGTGTATATTCATCCCTGCTTACTTTAATAGTGTCACTTCCTATTAGCTCTATTTTACCATTGGAAGGATCAACTAAATTAAAATGAAGGTTATTATAATTTTTACTTGTTTTATTTACAACCTTATAACTATACATATTAGAAATAGAGTCATTCACATGGGTAAATCCTTGACCGGCTACTCTTAAAACAGTTGCTTCAAGGTCTGTTCTTAAAAACAGAATACCAACCATGAGTCCGATTAAAATACTCAAAATAGCAATATAACCTTTTTGACGTAAAGTTATTTTAAACTTTTCTCCTTTGGCAATCTCATCCTCAGAAGCATATCTAATAAGACCTTTAGGTAAATTTACAGCCTCCATCATGTGATCACACTCATCTATACAAGCAGTACAGTTTACGCATTCCAATTGAGTACCATTTCTAATATCTATACCTGTTGGACACACATTAACACATTGCATACAATCAATACAATCTCCAAGTCCTGATTGCTTTCTGTCTTGCCCTTTTTTAAACTTAGCTCTACCTAAAGTAGCCTCTCCCCTAACATAGTCATAAGCAACAACAGTGGATTTTGTATCTAAAAGAACCCCTTGTAATCTTCCATAAGGACAAGCAATAACACATACTTGCTCTCTAAACCATGTAAATACAAAAAAGAATACACCTGTAAAGATAATAAGTCCGATAAATCTTCCTAAATGATTAAAAGGTCCTTCTTGTATCATTTGAAAAACTGCATCACTTCCGATAATATAGGCCAGAAAAACATTAGCTATAATAAAGGAAATGATAAAGAAAATAAACCATTTTAATGCCCTTTTCTTTATTTTATGAGCATCCCAAGCTTGTCTTGCTAAACGCATTTGGGCTCCTCTATCTCCGTCAATCCAATACTCGATACGTCTAAAAACCATCTCCATAAAGATTGTTTGTGGACATATCCAACCACAGAATATACGGCCAAATGAAACAGTAAACAGCGTAACAAAAACAATACAAATAAGTAAAGCTATTACCACTAGATAAAAATCCTGTGGCCAAAACGGAAATCCAAATACATTGAACTTACGATCAATAACATTAAATAAAAAGAACTGATTTCCATTTACCTTTATAAATGGGGAGACAAGTAAAAGTATAAGTAATAGATAACTAACTACTTTACGTTTGTTGTAAAACCATCCAGAAGGTTTTTTAGGAAATATCCAAACTCGTTTGCCACCTTCTCCGATGGTGTTAATTGAGTCTCTAAAACTTTCATCATGTTGTGGTATCATATCTTTTTTATTTTTACACTACTCCAAAAGGTACTAAATGCTTAGATAGTGTAATTAAAATTCCTCTTGAAAAAGCCAAAACCTATAGGTTTATTTAAAAACAGTAGAACAAGATAACCCTGTTCTACTGCTTTTGTTTTCTCTTTTCCATGAACATTTGTAAAAATCTTATACAAGATTTTCACTAATCTATAATAAACTAAAAGCGTTTAATTATCCTTCTATAGCCTCTTGTACTGATTCTTGTGGTTGGGTTTCCGCTTGATCGATTGCTTGTTCAATATCCTGGTGATCTACCTCTTCAGGTAAGTCTCCAGCTTGCTCTTCGATAACTAAATCTTTTTTAGACCATATAATATCTCCTTCTGCATCTTTTGCATCGGAAGGGTTAGTTCCGTTTAGACTAATAACATAAGAAGTTAATTGTTCTATTTGAGTAGGTTTAAGCATTGTTTTCCAAGGAATCATCCCCATATTTGGTCTACCTCCTTCAGAGATTGTATGAAAAATATCTCTTACTCCTCCACCTAGAATCCAATGATCATCGGTAAGATTAGGTCCAATGGATCCACCACCATCAACTTTATGACAAGCAACGCAGTTCTGATCAAACAAAACTTTCCCTTGAGCTAAATTGCTTTCATCTAATAATAAACGAGCCGTATCCCAAGTTAATCTATCTCCTGCTGTACTATTGTAAAGATCTATTTGTTCTTGAGCTTTTGCCATCTCCTTGTTGAACTCTGTAATTTGGTTATCACCTCCAAAAACCTCGTAACGTAAAATATAAATAACAGAGAAAATTACCGTGGCGTAAAACAATCCAACCCACCATGATGGTAAATCATTATCTAACTCTTTAATCCCGTCATAATCGTGATCTAGTAATAAAGCCTTCTCTTGCTCCTGGGTTTTAGTTCCTGTTAACTTCTGCATGAACTTTTTAACCCAAGGGATTTCAGAGAAAGGTCGATTCTCAAGTTCTTCTCTTGCTTTAATTTCCTCAGGAGTCATTAATCTATCTAAAACTTTATTAGTAGCTGAATTAACAATCTCAACTGCAATTTGAGCAAAAGCGAACAAAATAATTAATATCAAAACATAGGGATAAGTCATAAAAGCAGGCCTATCATCTGGAGTCTCGATAATCCAATTGATTCCTATAAAAAATATAGCAAACAATACGGGTACTCTAACATATACTGGAAAATACTTTTTCATGATTTTTGTTCTTTTGAATCAACATTACATTTTTCATCATCCATAAGAGGTATGTTACTCAATTCCTTAATAGTTTCTTTCTTATAGGTAAACACCCAAATAAAGAGCCCTACAAAAAAAGTGAAAAAGATAATTAAAGAAATGATAGGATATATTGCAACACCATCAATGTTCTCCATATTGTGTTTAATAAATTTTAGCATATTGATTCCTTTAATAAATTATTCTTCAACTCTTTCTTTAATATCCGTACCTAGACGTTGTAAATAAGCAATCATAGCAACGATTTCTCTTTGGCTCATTGGAACGAATTCTTGTCCATTAGCAACAGCTCTTTGCTCACTCTCTGTCACACTTCTTACGTAATCAGGATCCTTCTCTAAGTTCAAAGCAATTTGTTGACTCTGCTGCTGAATTGAAACATATGCGTTGTCAATTTCTTCTTGACTATAAGGAACTCCTAAGTCTCTCATAACACTCATTTTCTTCTGAATTTTAGAGTAGTCTGCATTTTTATTAGCAAATAACCATTTATATCCAGGCATAATAGAGTTTGGCGAAGTACTTTGTGGGTCATACATATGATTGTAATGCCAATTGTCTGAATATTTCCCCCCTATACGGTGTAAATCTGGACCAGTACGTTTTGATCCCCACAAGAATGGGTGATCATATACATACTCTCCACTCTTAGAGTATTCTCCATATCGCTCTACTTCAGATCTAAATGGACGAATCATTTGAGAGTGACATCCCACACAACCTTCTCTAATATATATATCTCTACCTTCTAATTCTAAAGGAGAATATGGTTTAACACTATGAATTGTAGCTACATTTCCCTTTACAAATATTGTAGGAAGAATCTCAATAGCCCCTCCAATTAAAATTGCAATAGTTGTAAAAACAGTAAACTGTACTGGTCTTCTCTCTAACCATGAATGCCAAGCCTCTCCTTTTAATCTTCCTGCAGAAATAGTTTGCAAGGCTGGTGCTTCGGCTAACTCATCTTCGATAGTTTGTCCTTGGCGAATTGTTCTATAAATATTGTATATTAATACTAATACACCTATTAAAAATAAACTACCACCGATGGCACGCATTACGAACATTGGCATAATAGCCGTAACTGTTTCTAAGAAGTTTCCATAGGTTAATGTTCCATCTGGGTTAAATTCTTTCCACATTAAGTGCTGAGAGAAACCTGCCACATACATAGGAATACAGTAAAGAATAATTCCTAAAGTACCAATCCAAAAATGGAAGTTAGCTAAAGCGGTAGAATACAACTTTGTTTTGGCCATTCTTGGAATCAACCAATATACCATACCAAAGGTAAAGAATCCATTCCAAGCTAAAGCACCAACGTGTACGTGAGCAATAATCCAGTCCGTATAGTGAGCAATAGCATTAACGTTCTTTAAAGATAACATTGGTCCTTCAAAAGTAGCCATTCCATAACCTGTAAGAGCTACAACAAAGAATTTTAAAACTGGATCCACACGTACTTTATCCCAAGCTCCACGCAAAGTTAAAAGTCCGTTAATCATACCTCCCCAAGATGGAGCAATAAGCATAACAGAGAAAACAACTCCTAAGTTTTGTGCCCATTCTGGTAAGGCTGTATATAATAAATGGTGAGGTCCTGCCCAGATGTATAGGAAAATTAAAGACCAAAAGTGAATAATAGATAAACGGTAAGAATAAATCGGACGATTAGCTGCTTTTGGTAAAAAATAGTACATCAATCCTAAGAATGGCGTAGTTAAGAAAAACGCTACTGCGTTATGACCATACCACCACTGTACTAAAGCATCTTGTACACCTGCGTACACGGAGTATGATTTAAGAGCACTAACTGGTAACTCCAAAGAGTTAACAATATGCAATACTCCAACAGTAACAAAGGTTGCTAAATAGAACCATATGGCAACATAGATATGACGTTCTCTCCTCTTTAAGATGGTCATTACCATATTAACTCCAAAGGTTACCCAAATTACAGCAATCGCAATATCAATTGGCCACTCTAACTCGGCATATTCTTTAGAAGTTGTAAACCCTAAGGGTAAAGTAATAACTGCTCCTACAATAATGGCTTGCCAACCGTAAAAATGCAATTTGGTTAAAAAATCGCTATACATTCTAGCCTTACATAATCTTTGTAGAGAATAATAAATACCAGCAAAAATAGCATTCCCAACAAAGGCGAATATTACCGCATTGGTGTGAAGAGGTCTAAGACGTCCAAAACTTAACCATGCCACTCCATCGGTTAAATTAGGTGCAATAAACATCACTGCTAAAACTAATCCTACTAGCATCCCTACAGCCCCGAAAAAAATCGAAGCGTAGATGAATTTCTTTACAATTTTGTTGTCATAATAAAATTGTTGCACTTCCATAGTTGTTTATATTTGATTTTCTTTTTTGATTACTTTTTTATTATTGTCCTCTTTATTGGATTTAAGAGTCTGTTGATCTCTTAATTCATCATCAAACAACATTCGGATAGATGGAGTATAAGAATCATCAAATTGCCCGGCTTTCACGCTCCTTATAAATAGATATAAGAAAACCCCTGCAACGATAACACTAATACAAATTAAGAAATATATAACACTCATATCAAAACTTTATAAGGCAAAACTAACACTCTCTAATGGGCTAAAACATGATAATCGTCAGTTTCATGGTAATTATTATGACTTTGAACGAATTATTTTCTTGGCATAAAAATTAGTCAGAATACTAACGCAACTAATAATACTTACCGTACTAATAGGCATTAAAATCGCAGCTACTAATGGAGACATTTTATTACAGATAGAAACAGTAATACCTATCACATTGTAGCTCAAAGCTAATATATAACTTAATTTTATGATTTTAACAGAAATTTTTGAAAAAATAAGGTATTTACTCAAATTACTAAATTTAGTTGAATCTAAAATCGCATCACTAGCAGGAGTAAAAACATTAACATCCTCTGAGACGGAAACTCCAACGTCACTCATAGCTAAAGCACCTGCGTCATTTAGTCCATCACCTACCATCATTACATTGTGCCCTTGCTGTTTTAACTCTTTAATATAATCAAGTTTTTCTTGAGGTTTTTGATTAAAAACAAGAGTAACTGATTCAGGCAACATGCTTGTTAAAACTTGGTGTTCCCCATCATTATCACCCGAGAGAACTACTAACTTATAACCTTTTTTATCCAAAGATTCAAAAAGCTCTACTAATCCTTCTCTGTAGTGATTATCGAAAATAAAACATCCCTTATATTGTTTATCTATTTCAATATGAACAGTAGTTTGAGCATGTAAGTCTTCTATGGGTTGTTGTAATAGTTTTCTTGAACCAATGCTATATGAACGCCCGCTTATTACACCTTTAAGACCTTTACCTGGTATTTCTTCAAAACTACTTGGTTTCTCTAAAGTAGTAGCTTCCAGAAAATTATAAAGTTTTCGAGACAAAGGATGATTAGATCCTCGAATAATACTTTTAATATGGGCTTTCTCTATAGGAGTTAAGGCTTCTCCTTGATAATAAATAACACTATTTATTCCTGTGGTAATGGTTCCTGTTTTGTCGAAAACAACAGTATCTACCTTATTTAATTGTTCAACTACAGTAGCATTTTTCAAATAAAATTTGTTGCGACCAAAAATACGTATAGCATTACCTAAAGTAAATGGGGCACTTAAGGCCAAGGCACAAGGACAAGCAACTATAAGAATAGCAGTTACCGTATTAAAAGCTATAGACCAACTCACAAAAGACCACCCTATTAATGTAAAGAGTGAAATAAGCAGTAAAACAGGAGTGAAAAAACGACTAATTTGATCGGTAATCGTGCGATACTTCAGCTGTACTTTCTTTTGAAATACATCATTACTCCATAATTGAGTCAAATAACTTTGACTTACTGTATTGATTGCTTGAATTTCTATGAGCTCTCCCTTTTGCTTACCACCTGCGTAAAGCTTCTCACCACTTAACTTCTCTACAGCCATGGCCTCACCTGTTACAAAACTATAATCGATAAAAGCCCTTTGGCTAAGTAAAATTGCATCTACAGGAATTAATTCTTGATTTCGTATTATTAAACGATCTCCTTTTTGTATTTGATATACTTGGATAGGCTCTTCTTGTTTATCCTGATTAATTTTTGTGATTGCAATTGGAAAGTAAGATTTATAATCCCTTTCAAAGGATAAAAAATTATAACTGCGCTGCTGAAATAATTTACCAAGAAGCATAAAAAACACCAGCATAGTCATACTATCAAAAAAGCCAGGACCTAAATCAAAAACGATATCGATTGTACTGCGTATAAACATGACAACAATCCCTAAAGACATCGGAATATCAATGGTATAATTCCCTGTTCTAATTCCACTTAATGCAGCCTTGTGATAAGGATAAGCACAATAGAAGAAAACCGGTAGAGAAATAATTAAAATAAGCCAGCGAAAAAAATCTTTATACTCTCGCATCCAAACATCCTCTATATTAAAATATTCGGGAAAAGAAAGCATCATTACATTGCCAAATGCAAAGAAGGCAATACCTATACGATACAGTAAACTTCTATCTATCGAAGGAGGTTTTTTCTCGAAGTTATCTAAAGATATATAAGGCTCATAGCCTATGGAATGCAAAAGACTCACCAACTCTTTTAAATCAATTCTCTGGCTATTATAAGTAATGGTCGCTTGCTTCTTAGGGAAATTAACTACAACGCGAAAAACAGCCTGATTTAGCTTATGGAGGTTTTCTAAAATCCAAATACAAGAACTACAATGGATATGAGGTATGTATAAACTCACAATTGCTGTATCAGCTTCTTGAAAATCCAACAATTTATCTACGATATCCTTGTTCTGTAAAAAATCGTACTTCCCATCTACTTGAGAAATTTTAGCACCAGCTTGGGCTTGTAAAACATAGTAATCTTGCAGATCGTTACTGCTAAAAATCTCATAAACTGTCTTACACCCATTGCAACAAAACTCTTTAGAATCAAACTCAATTCTATTAAAAGTTGTTATCTCATTAGCACAATGATAACATCCTTTTTCTTTCATAGTTCTCTATTTTTTCCTTGAAACAAATTTCCCTGATTAATCCCATGTAAGATATGATATTTATCATAAAAAAAATCTTATCTTTGAACTAGAATTTACAACAACTTCAATACCTATGAGCAGATGTGAACAGTGTATGATTAGAGAATTTAATTCTCTTAAAGCACTTAGTCGTGAAGAGCTTCAAAATATATCCGAAACCAAAACTCACTTTATTGTTAAAAAGGGTGATGTATTGTTTAATGAAGGAGATAATTTAAATGGCGTCTTTTGTATAAAAGATGGATATTGTAAGCTTACTAAGTTAAATTCTAACGGTAAAGACACTGTTATAAAACTTGTAAAAAAAGGAGAACTTCTTGGCCAGAGATCTTTAATCAATGAAGAGAATTCGAATCTTACAGCAACTGCTTTAGAAGATATGAATGTTTGCTTTATCCCAAAAAGAGAGATTCTTGAAAACTTCACTGATAATAATAAGTTCTCTTTATTAGTTACAAGAGATATTTGCACGCATTTAAAAGATGCAGACAAAGACATTGCTAACCATACCCACAAAACTGTAAAAGAACGCTTAGCTATAGTTCTACTTAAATTAGAAGAAATTGGCGGAACAGACCCACAAACCAATTCACTAAACTTACAACTTTCCAGGGAAGATCTAGCAAGCATGGTAGGAACAGCTACTGAAAGCTGTATTCGATTACTATCCGAACTTAAAAAAGACAAAGTAATAGCTATCTCTGGTAAGAAAATATTTCTATTAGATAAAGAGGTATTACGCAACTTAGCTATTTAATTAATACTCAAACAAAATGCTACTATTTTTAGCATAATTGCCTAACAAGATTTACTTTAAATCATAAAAAATCTTATTTTCGCAGTATGATAAATGAAAATAGCCTTCAGGAGTTAAAACAAATTTTACAAACTCCTCAGAAAATAGCACTTATACCTCATCGCAATCCCGATGGCGATGCAATTGGTTCTACATTAGGGTTCTACCACGTCTTAAAGAATATGGGACATAGTCCTGTGGTTGTATCCCCTAATGACTTTCCAAATTTCTTAGCATGGATGCCTGAAAGCAAAGACATTGTAATCTTTGAAACAAACAGAAAACAAGCTTGTGAAATTTTACTAAAAAGTGAC
Organism: uncultured Flavobacterium sp.; assembly: GCA_947632215.1. Taxonomy (GTDB): domain Bacteria; phylum Bacteroidota; class Bacteroidia; order Flavobacteriales; family Flavobacteriaceae; genus Flavobacterium. The sequence goes on from CANROJ010000006.1 coordinate 63,670, forward strand.
TATATCTTTACTTTAGATTTTAATATTTTACTGCGTACAGGAGATCAAATGGAGAGCTTTTTACAGCGTTTAAAAAAGCCTTTCGTAATGATTGATCATCACCAAATGCCTGGTGACTATGCACAAGTCATGTTCTCTAATCCCGAGTTTGGATCTACCTGTGAGCTACTTTATACTATTTTAGAAAAATTAGACCTTATAAATTTCGTAGACAAACAAGCCGCTACCTGTATTTACACAGGCATAGTAACGGATTCAGGTTCTTTTAGATTTCCAAAAACCACCGCTAATACTCACCGAGTAGTAGCAGAGTTAATTCAAAAAGACATAGAAAATCCAACTATCCACAATAAACTTTTTGACAACAGTTCTTATAACCGCTTACAGCTTATGGGTAAAGCATTACAGAACTTAACTTTATTGCCTGAAAACAACTCCTCTTTCTTATTCTTAAGCGACCAAGATCTCAAAACTTTTGAACATCAAAAAGGAGATACCGATGGTTTTGTAAATTACGGCTTATCTATTGGGGGAATCGATTTGACCGCTTTTTTTATTGAAAGAAAAGAAGAAGGAATTATTAAGATTTCATTACGCTCTCAAGGAGATTTCGATGTAAATCGATTTGCAAGAGCTTATTTCCAAGGTGGAGGACACATCAATGCTGCAGGAGGTAAATCAACTCTTAGCCTAGAGGACACAATCACTTACTTTAAAGAAGTAGTAGCTAAACATAAATCTGAATTTTATGGGTAAAATATTTTACACTTCTCTCTTGCTTTTATTAAGCTTAGCATGTTTTACTTCTTGTAAAGAAAAACAAGAACCAAGACCTATTATAAGCCAAAAATCCGGTCATATTCTAGCAGAATCTATGCAAAGAAATGCTGATTTAACTCAAGAACAACAAGAGTTATTTCAAAATTACATAAAAAGCCATATGCAAGAAGAATTCAACCATAATCAACAAGGATTTTATTACAGTTATATCCAAAGACATGTAAAGGATTCTGTCGTTGCCAAAACCGGAGACCTAGTAGCATATACCTATCAAGTGAGTGACCTCTCTGATAATATTATTTATACTTTTGAGCAAATAGGATCTTTGCAATACCTGGTAGACCAACAGGAAATACTCCCTATCTTACGTCAAAGCATAAAACTGATGAAACAACAGGAGATAATAAAAGTTTTAGTTCCATCTGAATTAGCTTATTCTTATCTTGGTGACACCAATAAGATTACAAAGAATCAACCTTTACTATTTACCATAGAACTACAATCAATCCAAAATTAATTTAACATGAAAAAAATGAGTGTTTTAATACTAAGTATATTTGCCTTATTCACGGCGTGTACTTCGGCGCAAAAAACGGATCTACCCGATGGTTTATACGCCCAAATTATTACTAATAAAGGAACAATTCTTGCAGATTTAGAATTCGAAAAAGCACCTGTTACAGTTGCTAGCTTTGTAAGTTTAGCAGAAGGTGACAACCCATATGTGGATAAAGCTTATAAAGGAAAAAAATACTTTGACAACGTAAGTTTTCACCGTGTAGTTCCAGACTTTGTTATACAAGCAGGAGACCCAACAGGAACAGGTTCTGGTGGTCCAGGTTATGTGTTTATGGACGAATTCACTCCTGAATTAAGACATGACAAAGAAGGAACGCTTTCTATGGCTAATAGCGGTCCATTTACCAATGGAAGCCAATTTTTCATTACTCACCGCCCAACTCCTCATCTAGATGATATGCACAGTGTATTTGGTTATGTAGTACAGGGAATGGATGTAGTAAACAACATCAAACAAGGAAGTGATACAATCAAAGAAATTAAAATAATTCGAGTTGGTAAAGAGGCTAAAAAATTCAATGCTGCGAAAGTTTTCAAAAATGCAATGCAGGAGCAATCCAAATCCAAAGAAGAACAAACAAAAGCTTTAAATAAAGTTAAAGAACAACACGCAAAGGAATTCGAGAAGCTTAAAAAACAAGCAACTTCGACTACCTCTGGTCTTTCTTATGTAATCACAGAATCTAATCCAGAGAATCAAACCCCTAACATTGGTCAAGACGTAAAGATCAATTATGCAGGTTTCTTTGAAAATGGTCTTTTATTTGACACAAGCATTCCTTCAATTGCAAAGGATTATGACATGTTTGATCAAAGAAGAGCAGATTACAACCAATATGTACCTATTCCTTTTAAATTCGGTTCAAAGACTGGATTAATACCTGGTTTTATTGAGGGAATAGAACAAATGAAAATAGGTGATAAAGCTACTATCTTTATCCCTTCTCATTTGGCCTATGGAGAAGCAGGAGTTGGACCTATTCCACCTAATACTGATCTAGTTTTTGAATTAGAAATGGTAGCACCATAAGCTTCAAATTTATAAAAAAATAAAAGACCCCAGTAGGATTGTCCTACTGGGGTCTTTTATTTGTTACTTAAACAAGTAGTGTCTTTGTATGTATTATTATAAAAAGTCTCTGTAAGACCTTTAAAACACATCACACAGCAAGACTAAGAGTAGGCAAATAACAAATATCGAATCAAGGGAAATAAAAAAAGCGCATAAATAATTTTATGCGCTTTTACTTTTTTAATATCAGTTACTACTACAAGTAACTAGATTTATGATTTATGACTTTTGTCCATTATCATTTGCAACTGGAATATCTCCTTTAGTTAAAAATGCAGTAACATCTTGATCAATTTCTGCTAATGAAGCTTGGAATAACTCAAATGCTTCAAACTTATAAATTAATAAAGGATCCTTTTGTTCATGCACTGCTAATTGAACAGATTGTTTTAATTCATCCATTTTTCTTAAGTGCTTTTTCCAAGCCTCATCTAAAATGGTTAAAGTAATGTTTTTCTCAAAATCTTCAATCAAACTAGCACCTTCACTTTGGTATGCTTTCTCTAAATTAGTAACAATATTGATTGTTTTAATCCCATCTGTAAACGGAACTACAATACGCTCAAACTGTCCTGAATTATTTTCGTAAACATTTTTGATTACTTTAAAAGATTCCTGAGCACTACGTCTACATTTCTCTTGGTAACCTTCGAATATAATTTCGTACTGTTTATTGGCTAAAGTTGTTGGGTCCATTTTGACAAAATCATCTTGAGAAACCACAGCATCTAAACCAAAATAACGAATAATATCTAGTTTAAGACTCTCATAGTCTTGTGCCATTTTATGATTATTAACGATTCTCTCACATAAATCGAACATCATATTGGCAATATCTACTTTTAAACGCTCTCCAAATAAAGCATGTTTTCTTCTTTTGTAAATTACTTCACGTTGAGCATTCATTACATCATCATACTCCAATAATCTCTTACGAATACCAAAGTTATTTTCCTCTACTTTCTTCTGAGCTCTTTCAATAGATTTGGTCATCATAGAGTGCTGAATAACTTCACCATCCTCTAAGCCCATTCTATCCATGATCTTTGCAACACGCTCCGAACCAAATAAACGCATTAAGTTATCTTCTAAAGAAACATAGAACTGAGAACTTCCTGGATCTCCTTGACGACCTGCACGTCCTCTTAACTGACGGTCAACACGTCTTGAATCATGTCTTTCTGTTCCGATAATTGCTAAACCACCGCGATCTTTTACTTCTTTAGATAGTTTAATATCGGTACCACGACCTGCCATGTTTGTAGCAATTGTTACAATACCTGGTTTTCCTGCCTCCTCAACAATTTGAGCTTCTTGTTTGTGTAACTTAGCATTTAAAACATTGTGTTTTATACCACGCATCTTTAACGATCGGCTCAATAGCTCAGAAATTTCTACAGAAGTTGTACCAATTAAAACTGGTCTGCCTTCGTTAGATAATTCCACTACGTCTTCAATCACCGCTTTAAACTTCTCACGAACAGAACGGTAAATCTTATCCTCTTTATCTTTACGTGCAATTCCTCTATTGGTTGGAATCTCTACAACGTCTAATTTATAAATCTGCAAGAACTCTCCAGCTTCTGTAACAGCAGTACCAGTCATACCTGCTAACTTATTGTACATACGGAAGTAGTTTTGCAAAGTAATAGTGGCAAAAGTTTGAGTAGCAGCCTCAATTTTCACGTTTTCTTTAGCCTCTAAAGCTTGGTGTAGACCATCGGAATAACGGCGACCATCCATAATACGACCAGTTTGCTCATCTACAATCATGATCTTATTATCCATCACTACGTATTCTGTATCTTTTTCAAAAACAGTGTATGCTTTTAACAATTGTGTTAAAGTATGGATACGCTCACTTTTTACCCCGAAATCTTGGAATAATCTTTCTTTAGCTTCTGCTTGTTGATCCTTATCTAAATGTAAAGATTCAATTTTAGAAATCTCTGTACCAATGTCTGGTAAAACAAAGAAATTCTCATCTGTATCGCTTGATAAAAACTTAATTCCGTTATCGGTTAATTGCACTTGGTTGTTTTTCTCTTCGATAACAAAGTATAGAGCTTCGTCTACTATATGCATTTCTCTATTGTTGTCTTGCATATAAGTATTCTCGGTTTTCTGAAGAATTTGCTTAACTCCCTCTTCAGATAAGAACTTAATTAAAGCCTTATTACGAGGTAGGCTTCGGTATGCTCTAAGTAAAAGGAAACCTCCATCTTTGGTATTTCCCTCTCTGATTAATTTCTTTGCTTCAGATAAAAATCCATTAGCCAATTTTCTTTGAATTTCAACTAAATTAGCCACTTTTGGTTTTAACTCATTAAATTCATGTCTGTCTCCTTGAGGAACTGGACCTGAAATAATAAGTGGTGTTCTAGCATCATCAATTAATACCGAGTCAACCTCATCCACTATGGCAAAGTTATGGGCTCTTTGTACTAACTCCTCAGGTGTATGTGCCATGTTATCGCGAAGATAATCAAAACCAAATTCATTATTTGTACCATAAGTCACATCTGCATTATAAGCAGCACGTCTGCCCTCTGAGTTAGGTTGATGATTATCAATACAATCAACTTTCATTCCATGAAACTCAAAAATAGGGGCTTTCCACTGACTATCTCTCTTAGCAAGGTAATCATTCACTGTTACTAAGTGAACTCCTTTTCCTGTTAAAGCATTTAAGTACAATGGAGCAGTTGCTACTAATGTTTTCCCTTCCCCAGTATGCATTTCAGCAATTTTACCTTGGTGCAATACTACTCCACCGATTAACTGTACATCGTAATGGATCATATCCCAAGTTACTTGTTTACCTGCTGCATTCCAAGTATTAGCCCACTGAGCTTTATCACCATTAATAGTAACATATTCTTTGCTTTGCGCAAATTCAATATCTTGTGGGGTAGCGGTAACCTCGACAATAGAATTTTCTTTGAAACGTCGAGCAGTTTCTTTAACAACAGCAAAAGCTTCTGGTAAAATATCTAATAATACTTTTTCAGTATTTGTATAAGCTTGCTTTTCTAAAGAATCTATATTAGCATATATATTCTCTCTTGCATCAATATCTTTAGTATTTTCTATCTCTGATCTATAAGAAGCAATTTTCTTATCTTCTTGGGCTCTAGATTGCTGAATTATTTCTTTGAAATAGACTGTTTTAGCTCTCAACTCATCGTTGCTAAGGGCAACCAATGAACTCTCGTGAGTTCTAATTTTCTCTATTAAAGGTTTTATAACTTTGATATCTCTCTCTGATTTATCTCCGACAAACACCTTTAATATATTATTTATAAGACTCATAAATTATATTATTTACGTTTTTTTTGTTATTTAACTTCCAAATGTAAACAAAAAAAAAGCCTTAAATGAGGCTTTTTTTTCATTTCTTATTTTTTAGTACTCATCCTCGTTCCAAAGATAATCTTCGTCAGTAGGATAGTCAGGCCAAATTTCCTCCATTGATTCGTAGATCTCTCCCTCGTCTTCGATGGATTGAAGGTTTTCAACCACCTCTAATGGAGCACCTGTTCTAATTGCATAATCAATAAGCTCATCCTTAGTAGCAGGCCACGGCGCATCACTTAAATAAGATGCTAATTCTAATGTCCAATACATCTCTTTCTTTTTTTAATTTTAATGCAAAAATAATTTTTATTATGAAATTAACAAGCATTTTATATATTATTTCACAGTATTTGAAGAACGTAGCTTTAAATCAAGCCTATTTTTTAGAAAAAAGGATATCACTTTCACCTATTCTTCTTTGCGAGGAATCCACTTAACCTCCTGCGCCTTCAAATCAAAAGACAACTTTCGTGCCAAGACAAATAAATAGTCAGAAAGTCGGTTTAAATATTGAATTGTACGTAAATCAATAGGCTCACTCTCATTTAATTCTACAGCTAAACGCTCCGCTCTACGACAAACACAACGTGCAATATGACAATATGACACCGTTGTATGCCCACCTGGTAAAACAAAATGAGTCATAGCAGGTAAAAGAGAATCCATTTGATCAATTTCTCTTTCTAGAAATTCAATATGACTATCTTCAATCAAAGGAATATTTAATCTCATCTTACCATTTTTCAACACTTCTTTTTCTTTTGGAGTAGCTAAAATTGCTCCTAAAGTAAATAAATCATCTTGAATTTTAATAAGACTTTGCTGATACAAAGGATTAATTTCTTGATCACGAATTAAACCTACATAGGAGTTTAATTCATCTACCGTTCCGTAACTATCAATGCGAATATGATGTTTAGGAACTCTGGTACCTCCGAATAAAGCAGTAGTACCCTTATCTCCTGTTTTAGTATATACTTTCATAGTTTGTGCTTTGTCATTAATTGGAGCAAAATACACAAAAAAAACTAGGAAAGAGATACATTTAAAACAAAACTTATTTTATGCGTACATCACTTTCAATTATACCATCTCTTAAACGGATAATACGATGGGCATGTGCAGCTATATCCTCTTCGTGAGTAACCAAAACCACAGTATTACCTGCTTGATGTATAGCATCAAATAGAGCCATTATTTCTACTGAAGTTTTGGAATCTAGGTTACCGGTGGGCTCATCCGCAAGAATAATAGCAGGGTCGTTCACTAGGGCTCTAGCAACAGCTACACGTTGTCTTTGTCCTCCAGAGAGCTGGTTAGGCTGATGGTCCATTCTATCTTGAAGCCCTACTTGAGTTAAGACCTCTTTAGCTCGAGTATCTCGGTCTTGTTTACTCCTACCAGCATAAACCATTGGTAGGGCCACATTATCTAATGCCGTGGTTCTAGGCATTAAATTAAAAGTCTGGAATACAAAGCCAATCTGCTTGTTTCGAATATGGGCTAATTGATCCTGTTTTAAACTACTAACATCCTGTCCATCTAAATAATATTTCCCTGAGCTTGGAGTATCTAAACAACCTAAAATATTCATCAGTGTACTCTTACCTGAACCAGAAGGCCCCATAAGAGCAACATAATCGCCTTTTTCAATTTCTAAATGCACTCCTTTTAAGACACGTACGGTCTCGGAGCCTAATTTAAAATCGCGTTTAATATCCTTTATATCTATTATTAAGTCTTTCATACTATTATAGCTAGGTTAATATATCGTACTAATTAGTAGGTAATTTTCCAATATTGTTACACTAAAATACTACTATATACCCATGCAAGCAAAAAAACTATTCACATCTGAGTTAACTAAACTATAATCAAGCTAAGATTTCTACATACGCAAAGTAAAATGCTGCTTTAATTGTTCACTACGCTTAAAGGCTAAGGCGAAATAATAAAAATCAATGGTAGCGGTAAACCCTGAATCATTCTTTATCTTGTACCAAAGCGAATTGCTTTTACTTCCCCTTCTACGATCAATAATTACAACAGAATTATTATGCATAGAATTTAATAATGCCTTGGGATCTATTAGTTCAATATCTAAAGGCTTCTGTATCCATATAGCATCATATAGCATACCTGGAACAAGTAGACGATCCAATTCTTTGACTTTAATACTTGCTGGGCCCTCTGCAGAGAGTAGGGCTAAAGTCTGCACATTTAAATAAGAGATAATACGTTCTACAAACACTTTGGTCTTCTTCTTGCCTTTATACTTAGGTACCTTTTGATACAACCCTTTGGTAAGTAAACCGTAAACAAATGGAGAGTGTAATCCGTGTTGATTACCGGATTTATATAAAAACTTCATGTAACTATTAAATCTACTCATAACCTAAAATCATTAATCAAAGATAATTACAAAATTGCTTAGAAATAAAAAAAGGTATACAGAATATGTATACCTTTTCTTGTGACCACGGCAGGATTCAAACCTGCAACCTTCTGAGCCGTAATCAGATGCGCTATTCAGTTGCGCCACGTGGCCTAAATTGGATTGATTTTGTTTTGCAATGAGAATTACTTTATAAAAAGTAATTTTGTGACCACGGCAGGATTCAAACCTGCAACCTTCTGAGCCGTAATCAGATGCGCTATTCAGTTGCGCCACGTGGCCAATTGCTCATTGCGAGTGCAAATATAGAACGATATTATTTAAATACAAACCTTCTATAAGTTTTTTTTCAAACCTTTTTTTGGCTTCCTACATAACCTACTTGTTATTAGTTAATTAATACATTTTTAAAAAAAATATTTTTTTCAAACATTTATCACACCTATACAATTCAGGGCTTTTAAAGAATAAATCACATTTAAAAATCACCTGTTTTAGAGCTGTACAGATATAAAATAAAGGTTGCAGAAAATATTAATATCCAAAAATAAATAGGATTTGAACTAATCAAACCTACTAAAACAAACAAAACAGTGCCTACTAATCCTGTAATAAAAAAATAAAAAGTCTTTTTATCAATAGAATGTTCTTCAAAAAAATCATCCATTTCCTTTCTCTGTTGCTTTTCCAACTTCTTTAACGCGGCCTTCTTTTCTCTGTTTTCATCCCTTTTACGGATCTGCTCTGGCTTTTGATAGAAATTAGTATTTTTGAAATAAAAAACAAATCCAACAACTACAAGGATAATTAAAATCAGCTTAACTTCCATGGCTCCTAACTACAACTAACAACCAAAATAATTTTTGGTTCTATTTTACAAACTTACTTAAAAAATAACTTACTCTACTTTTTTAACTGGCAAACTCATCTACACACTCAACTAATTACCAAAGTACTAGGTCAAAATTTACAAGCCAAAAACCTTTAAAAATGCAAACACAACACTTATCTATATAATGTAAAAAGGATGTTTTTTTACAAAAAAACATCCTTTTTACATTATATACTAGTAGTAAAACTACTTCATCAATGTCTTTAAAAAATCATCATTATTATCTGTCTTACGAATATTGTCAATAATAGAAGTCATAGCTTCCACAGAATTCATATCATCTACATACTTTCTTACTAGCCATAAGCGCTGTAAAGCAGAACTAGATAAAAGTAAATCATCTCTACGAGTAGAAGAAGAAGTGATATCAATGGCTGGATAGATACGCTTATTGGCTAATTTTCTATCTAATTGCAACTCCATATTACCCGTTCCTTTAAACTCTTCGAAGATAACCTCATCCATTTTAGAACCAGTTTCAACTAAAGCAGTAGCTATAATACTTAACGAACCTCCATTTTCAATATTACGTGCTGCACCAAAGAATCGCTTAGGCTTTTGTAATGCGTTGGCATCCACACCTCCACTTAATACTTTTCCAGACGCTGGTTGTACTGTGTTGTAGGCTCTAGCCAAACGAGTAATTGAATCAAGTAATATTACCACATCATGACCACATTCTACTAATCGCTTCGCTTTCTCTAAAACGATATTAGCCACCTTTACGTGTCGCTCAGCTGGTTCATCAAAAGTAGATGCGATAACTTCAGCATTTACACTTCTTTGCATATCTGTAACCTCCTCTGGACGCTCATCAATTAATAGAACAATTAAATAAGCCTCAGGGTGATTTGCTGAAATAGCATTTGCAACTTCTTTTAACAAAACAGTTTTCCCTGTTTTAGGCGGAGCAACAATCATTCCCCTCTGACCTTTCCCTATAGGAGAAAACATATCCATAACACGTGTAGAAATTGTACTTCTTTTTGCATCAAGATTAAATTTATCATCAGGAAACAAAGGAGTCAAATGCTCAAAGGAAACTCTATCTCGTATTGCTTGAGGATCATGTCCATTGATTTTAAGAACCTTAACCAATGGAAAGAATTTCTCTCCTTCTTTTGGAGGTCTAACCACTCCTTTTACTGTATCTCCAGTCTTTAATCCAAATAATCTAATTTGAGACTGAGACAAATAAATATCATCAGGAGAAGATAGGTAATTGAAATCTGCAGATCTTAAAAATCCGTAACCATCTGGCATCATTTCTAAAACACCTTCACTTTGAATGATTCCTTCGAATTCGTAATCTGGTTCTCGGAAATTATTCTTTTTATTGGAATGATTCGAAGTATTTGATTTTGCAACTGGCTTCTTTGCATTAACCTCTTGGCTACCACCTTCTACCACTGCACTCGATACAGTAGCTCCTTGCTCTGGGTTTGTAGAGGAGCTTTGCTCTGGAGTATTTTTAGTATAAGACTCTCTGTTGTCTTTTTTTCTATTATCCTTAGCCCTATCGTTCTTCTTTTTATTATTATTGAATTCTCGACGATTATTACCTTCCCTATTAGTGACTACACCTTCGGTAGAGCTTTTATCTTCTTGATCTTTGCTGTGTTCAAGGACTGAATTACTATTTTGCTCAGAAACACCATGTCTATCCTTAGTATCTTGACCAACTCTTTTTCTTAATCCATGAGGTGCTTTATCTACCTTATTCTGATTTCCAGAATTGCTAGTATTTATAGATCCAACATGCTTATCTACAACATTGTCTTTAGATACAATCTCGCTTTTATCAGCGTTATCTTCTTGTCCAACTCCTTTAGCTTTTATTGATGTTTCACTAACTGACTTAACTGAAGTTTTCACAGGAGTCTTTCCTGCTTTGGGATTTTGATTTAAAGATACAGGAGTCTTCTCCTTAGATTTTTCAGTAACCTGTTTTTGAGCCTTAGGACTACTCTCTTGGTTATTTGCTTGTTGAAAAGCTGCAATTTTAGAGATAAGTAATTCTTTTTTTAACCCAGAAGTTCCTGCTATCTTGGACTTTTTAGCAATATCCTGAAGATCAGAGACCTTCATTTTTTGTAATTCGGAAATATCAAACATAAAAATGTTTATAGATTATGAAATATTGAGTTGAATTTTCTTTAAATAAGAATAGAAATTTAAAATAGAATCGTCGTATTATGAAGAACTTACGACAGAACTAGTGCAATATTACGAATTAATTTTGTAAAACAATAGGTTTTTATAGAAAAGAAACGTTATTTTTGTGTTTCAATAATTTAATTTTATGTTACAAAGAATTCAATCGGTATATTTGTTTTTAGTATTTGTTGTAATGGGAGTTTTACCCTTTGTTTTCCCATTGTGGAAAAATGCAGAGAATCAAGACATCTATTTTATGATGATTAACTTCCTTCCGGTTTTATTTGGATTATCAGCAGCTTTAAGTGCTGTGGCATTTTTAAATTATAAAAATAGAAAAAGACAATTTGTATTAAACAGATTGAACATGATATCAAACGTTATACTATTAGGATTATTAATTTATCGAACACTAAGCTTATCTGGAGATGCTTTTTCACAAGTATCGGAGAAAGGTATTGGGATGTTCCTACCTGTTATTTCTATCCTGTTACTAGTTTTAGCTAACAGAGCCATTAAAAAGGATGAGGATCTCGTAAAATCTGTGGATCGTTTAAGATAAACCTAACATCTTAGTTATTAGTGCGTTAAAAAAACCGAACATCTACTGTTCGGTTTTTTTGTTTTTAGGCCATTCTATAATATCTAAATCCTTTATCTTCTTATCTTCTATAGTAAAACGCAACATAGTCCTGACTTGATGGAAACCACTAATACCGGCGGCTCCAGGATTAAGATGTAAAACATCGTATTGTTTATCATACTGTACCTTTAAAATATGAGAATGACCACAAATATAAATATCAGGCTTTTGCACAGACAAGACTTCTTTTACTCTTTGATTATACTTCCCTGGATAACCACCAATGTGAATAATAAAGACCTTTACTCCCTGGCATTCAAAAAAAAGCTCGCCACCAAATTCCTGTCTAACCTGTTGATCATCAATATTGCCATGAACAGCATATAATGGTTTGTATTTCTGAATCATATTGGCCACCTTAATATCGCCTATATCCCCAGCATGCCAAACTTGATCAGCCTGCATGACATACTTCATTATAGAATCATCTATCTGGCTGTGGGTGTCGCTAAGTAGTAATATCTTACACATATTTATTTTCTTTACATTGTCTTTATGATTAAAAGTAGCTACTCTACACACTTGTAGTAGATAACTACCCTAGGTAATTAAAATTAGAACTACAATAAGCTTCTAATAAAAAACAGGCCTATTAAATTAACAGACCTGTCATACAATATTTTTACAAAAACATTATTCTGTATAGAATAAAATTAATTTCTCAATAGCATCCTGACAAGCCGAACAAAACTTATCATATGTATTTGTTTTCATTCTACAATCTACGGCAGATGTATATATTTTATTCTCATGAGGACCTTCATATACTCCAATAGGATAAGTATCAAAATCGGCTATATCTGTAGGAATTGGTGTTCCTGGTTCTAAAAGATGTTCCCACTTTTGATTAAAATCTTTCAAGGTAGTAATATTCTTAGCCCAAGGCTCATTGGTAGTAGAAACAAACTCACTTAAGGCGTCATTGGCATAAGAATACTCATCTGCAAGACCTGCAAAACTATGTCCAAACTCATGTACCACTACTGGCTTAAAATTTGAATGTCCTGTGGTAGTCAATGTATAACCATTGTAAATACCTCCACCTCCATATACATCTGTATTTGCTAATATCACTATATGCTCATAATCGATACCTGCTAAAACATCATGTAATTTTTTAATTCTATTGGTAGTTAAATAGCGTTCGGAATAAAAAGTATCAAAATTTGATTCTACGGCAGTTTGCTTCCAACTATTCTCTCTTGGAACGCTAACACCTGTCTCTATCGATGGACTTTTAACTGCAATAAAGTTAAATCGATCTCCATAGGTATTAAAGGGAGCGTATTCTAAAATAGATTCCATAGAAACCTTCGCTGCTTCAATAAACTTATCCATTTGATCCTGGGTATACCCCTCGGCAACAAACACAACGTTAATTGACTTATCTTGATCTTTAGCCTTCTGTAAATAAACGTGGTCGGTTACTTGATTAACTCCTTTTTCGCGGATTAAAATATCAGTAGGATCTATATTCTGAGTCCAACTACTCAGAATCTGAGCATCATCATCAAAAAGTACTAACTCTATTTTTACCTCATTTTTAGGAAAAGGAACTAAAAAAGTATTCTCATAACTTCTGGTTTGTTCTTTTGCTAGATCTGTAGTTAACCATTCTTGAAAAAGAGTACTAAAACTATTGGTATAAATCAATTCATTACTTTGAGCATCATAAACTCTAATTTGTCCATCTCCTTGCAACTGATTTTCAGCTAAATTATGTGTTCTACCTGCCCATGTTGGTAAAGAAGAGATTTCGTCAAGCAACACTTCTTGCTTACTAGCATCTCCACCAATCACATAATCTAAACGCAATGTTTTATTATCAAAATGATCAGAGAAATTTTGAGCCTGTACACACATTGCCAATAGCAAAGCAATAGAACTAAATATTTTTTTCATAAATTATTGGTAGGTTTAATTATAGGTTAAAAAGCAATAGCGTCCTAAACGTTTAAAAAAAGACACAAAAAAAGAGAGTAGATTAATGATCTCAAATTATCTTTGAGTTGCATACCAAAAAACACTCTCTTAATGACAAA
>CANROJ010000007.1 GCA_947632215.1 uncultured Flavobacterium sp.
ATTAACTTTTTACAAAGTGAACCTATGGCTTTTTTACCTCGAGCTAAAGTAGGAAGTTTTTATCAAATTGCTCTAATTTGGATTGTATTTAAGAGTAGTTTAACTATAATCACAGATTTTTAAAAACGTTCTAAACACTAGGTTTTATATGGTGTTTAGGTCTTTTAAAGTCAATGTAATGATTCAAATGTAACCCATGAAGCTATGGCTTTGAAATCGTGCTGAAAAAAGGGGTGAAAGTCAGATAAGGTGATCTTTAGTTCATTTAACACTAGGGCAGAGTAATGCCAGGAAGTGTTAAGGTAATGTTTAGTATTTAGCAATTATTTAACAATTAGCTAAGCTGGAGTGTTTTTTGTTTAATACTGCGGTAATCCCATAGTTTTGAATAATGGTCAATTTTGTTTCAAACAAAAACTAAAAAACAAACATGAAACAAAAATTACTATTTTGCCTTGTTTTCTCTTTCCTATGGGTAGGGATAAGTTACTCGCAAGATTCTAGGACCTTAGAAGGAACCGTTTTGGATTCCCAAGGTTTCTCCCTACCAGGAGCTTCTGTACAAATAAAGGGAAGCGCCTACGGAGTAGCCACTGATTTTGATGGAAACTTTAGTATCACAGTCAAAGACAGTGATGTTCTAGTGGTTAGTTTTATAGGTTTTATAACCAAAGAGATTCCCGTGGAGAATTCCTCTTTATTAACCATTACTTTACAAGTCGAAGCTTCCTCTTTAGATGAGGTTGTTATTACAGCTCTAGGGATAAGCAAGGCTGAGAAATCCATTGGTTATGCAACCCAAGAGGTGGATGTGAATAAAATAAAAGAGGTAGCCACTCCAAATGTGGGAAGCCTACTCTCTGGTCAAGTTGCCGGGCTACAGGTTTCTAACCCTCCAGGGTTAATGCAAGCACCTTCTTTTTCTCTAAGAGGAAAAACCCCTCTTGTGGTTATTGATGGAATTGCGGTAAGCACTGACTTTTTTGATGTTTCTCCAGAAGATATTGCCAATATTAACGTCTTAAAGGGAACCAGTGCATCGGTGTTATATGGTTCTCGTGGGCGAAACGGAGCTATTTTAATTACTACCAAAAACGCAAAAGAACCTGGAACCACTGTTACTTTTTCTCAAAACCTTATGGTCAGCGCTGGATTTACAGTTTATCCTAAAACCCAAACACAGTATGGAAATGGAAGTAATGGGCAATATGAATTCTGGGATGGTAAAGATGGTGGTATTTCCGATGGAGATATGATCTGGGGACCAAAATTTGTTCCCGGATTACTTGTCTCACAGTGGAACTCACCAATTAGAGATAAGCAAACTGGAGAACAAATTCCTTGGTATGGAAGTGTAGAATCTACTATTTACAACGATAGAAGTAGGTATGAAAGAGTCCCAATTCCATGGGAGTACCACGATAACTTAAAGGAGTTTATGCAAACTGGGATTATCTCTAGAACAAATTTCTCGGTAAGTAATAAAACCGATAAGGGATCTTACCGCATTGGAGGGGAGTTTAATTACAATAAAGACCGAGTTCCTAATACTTCAATGTATAGAGGAAATCTAAATTTTAAATCTACTTCTTTGCTAAGTGATAAATTAAGCTTTGATACAAAGTTTAGTTATGGCAAAATCCACGCTCCTAATGTGCCTAATTACGGGTATAATCCATCGGGACATATGTATACGATTTTAATTTGGATGGGTAATGATGTTAATGGTCGAGATCTAAAGAACAATCTTTGGGTTCCAGGTATGGAAGGTTACAGACAGGCCAATTATAATTACGCATGGTATAATAATCCTTGGTTTGGAGCAGAGTACTTTAAGCGTATCTGGGATAAAGATGTGGTCAATGCCCAACTTAGTTTATCTTACCAAGCAAGCGAAGATTTAGTAATCCAAGGTAGAGCATCTGGGGTAAGTACTAGTAATTCTACAGAGTTGCAGAGCCCAAAATCATATTTTAACTATAGCGCTTCAAGAGAAGGTGGTTTTAGCTTAGAAAATGATCAGCAGTTAGACCTTGAGTACGATGTGCTTGCTATGTATACCAAAGATATTAGCAATGTCATTAGCCTAGGGGTTAACGCTGGAGCTGCCTCTAGATATTACCAACGAAAAAACACTTATTCTGCTGCCGATGGCTTAACTGTCCCAGGGGTGTATAACTTAGGAAACTCAACGGGAAGTGTGATTGCAACCAATAACATTACTAAAAAAGCGGTAAATAGTGTATATGGAACTGTGGAGCTTGATTTCTATAACGCTTTTTTCTTGTCCTTTGCAGCTCGTAATGACTGGTCTTCGACCTTGTCAAAACAAAATCGCTCTTATTTTTATCCATCTGCATCTTTGAGTGTGATGTTATCGAATTTAATTACTTTGCCATCCTCTGTAGATTATTTAAAACTATATACCTCTTGGGCTCAAGTATCTAGCGACTTAGATCCTTATCTATTACAAGCTGCTTATAGTCCTATTAACCCTTCTTTTAATGGGAATCAAATGGTTGAGTATCCCAATAGTATTTTAAATCCAGATCTATTGCCTGAGAAGTCAAATTCTTTTGAGCTGGGACTTAGCAGTTCGGCATTTAAAAGAAGATTAGGTTTTGAATTCACTTATTATAGAGTTGTAGACTCGAACTTTTTAATTCAGTTCCCAGTTTCTCAGGCTTCCGGATTTGGCACAGAAACAGTTAATGGAAACCAGTATACTACTAATGGGTTTGAAGTTTCTTTAAATGGGAAAATTGTCGATAATGAAAACTTTACATGGCAATCTATGCTTAATTGGAGTACTAAAGAAAGAAGGCTAACTAAAATTTATAACGATGCACCTAAATACGGGAATTTCTTTCTCAACGATAGAGCTGATTCTTTCTATTCTACTGTATGGCAAACAAGTCCTGATGGAGAATTAATCTTAGATCCAATTAATGGATTGCCAACCCAGGATAAAACCCCTAAAAAAGTTGGGAATTTAGATCCTAAATGGGTTTTAGGATGGAATAACTCTTTTAAATATAAAAACTGGAGTTTAAATGTTGGTATTGATGGAGTATTTGGAGGGGTAATGCGCTCTGAGGTGGTCGAGAAAATGTGGTGGGGAGGAAAACACCCCAATAGTGTACAATATAGAGATCAAGAGTATGCCGCTGGAGCTCCTGTGTATGTACCAAAAGGAGTAAATATTGTTTCAGGAGAATTAATCACCGATATCAATGGTAATGTTTTATCCGATACAAGGGTGTTTAAAGAACACACTACAGCAGTTTCTTGGCAGAGTTGGGCACAAAACTACCCCTATAGAGCAAGGGTGACCCAAAAGGAAAATGAAGAATTTGCCAATATTTTCGATCGTACCTACTTTAAACTTCGCTCTGTTGCTTTTACCTATGATTTTACTGCCCTTTTACAAAGCAAGAAAATCAGCCAGTTATCAGCTACTTTAACTGGTTACAATTTATTGATTTGGAAAAAATCTAAGGGATTGTATTCCGATCCAGATTTTGAAACAGGCACTTCTAATGATATCCAAGATCCTTCTACTCGTTGGATAGGACTTGGTTTAAATATTGCTTTCTAATTTAATTTACCATGAAAATATACCAAAAAATTACTGTTTTAACTCTAGGGTTATCCTCCTTGATAGCTTGCCAGGATTTAGATAAATTAAACCAGGACCCTAACAAGGTCAAGAGTGCTTCACCTCATTTATTACTTACCCCTATTAGCAAGAATGCTTTCTCCTTAGATGGCATCTCTAAGGAGTATGCCTCTAGAATGCTTATTAGTACCGATGGGGAGAATGCCTATCAGTACTACAAGTGGAATAGAGCTGATTATGACGATTTCCACCAGTTGTTGCAGGTAGACAAAATGATGCAACAAGCCATTGATTATAATCAGCCCCAATATATAGCTGTAGGACATTTTTTAAAGGCCTATTATTTTTATCAGTTGACCATGAAATTTGGAGATATTCCATTCTCACAAGCTCTTCAAGGAGAAACGGCCATTAAGTTCCCAACCTATGATACGCAAGCCCAGGTAATGGAAGGAATTTTAAAAGAGTTGGATTTGGCACAGAGTTTAATCCAGCAAAATGCTACCCTACAAGGAGATATTATCTATGGTGGAGATTTAGATAAATGGAAAAGATTGATTAACTCCTACCAGTTAAAGGTTTTGATGAGTCTTTCTAAGAAAACTAGTCTTGATGGATACAGTATCGCCCAGCGATTTGCTCAAATTTACGCCAATGCTCCCTTACTTAGAAATAACCAAGATAGTGGAGAGTTGCACTATTTTGATCAAGGAGGCAGTAGGTATCCCCAGTTTAATCAAAGTAGTTATGCCTCAGGGATGTATATGTCTGGAACTTTCATTGATTTGTTAGTTGAGTTAAAGGATCCTAGGCTTTTTGTTTTTGCTCAGCCTACTGCTAGCGCTTTAGAACAAGGTTTAGCTTTAAATGATTTTTCAGCCTATAATGGAGGAAATCCAACGGTGGCATACTGGGAGAATGAAGAGTTAGTAGGCCAAAAGAATATATCCAAGGTTAATAGTAGGTATTATCAAGATCCGGTTAATGAGCCAACTAGTATATTAAGTTATAGTGAATTACAGTTTATATTAGCTGAAGCGAGTTTAAGGGGCTGGATCTCTGGTGATGCCTCTAGTTTTTATAACCAAGGCATTAAAGCCAATTTTGAGTTTTATGCCACTTATGCCCAGCAGCAATCCTCTTATTTATCAAGTGAGGCTTTACAAGAATATTTAAATCAAAGCCAATTGAGCTTAGATGTAGGTAATTTCTCTCTAGGGCTTAAACAAATTTTGACCCAGAAGTATATTACAATGTTTCACCAAGGAAATTGGAGTATTTATTACGATCATTTGCGCACGGGATATCCCCATTTTCAAACCCAGGATAATGTAACTCCTGGTCTTAGATGGATTTACCCACTAAGTGAGTATAACACTAATTCGGTTAATTTACAAATAGCCATTGATAGACAGTTCGATGGAGTAGATAATATTCACTCACAACCATGGTGGTTACAATAAAAAAATAGAAAGATGAAATCAACAAGAAGACAATTTTTAAAAGCATCTAGCTTATTTACCACAGGGCTTTACTTTAATCAAGCCATGCCTAGTAGTATTCAAAAGGCTCTGAGTATTGAACCTCTGGCAAATAGTGATTTTACTGATGCCGAGCATATTGTGTTTTTAATGCAAGAGAACCGCTCTTTTGACCATGCATATGGTACTTTAAAAGGGGTAAGGGGATTTAATGATCCAAGGGCTATGCTTCAACCTAGTGGACTGCCCGTATGGTTTCAACAAGATAAGTTAAACAACGAAATTTACGGACCTTTTCACCTAGATATTGCCAATACAAAAATTACCTGGATGGGTAGCTTACCTCATAGTTGGAAGGATATGGTACAGGCAAGAAGCAATGGAAATATGGATAATTGGATCGATGCAAAAAGATCCTCTTCTGTAAAGGAATCTCCACTTACTATGGGGTATTTCCAAAGGCAAGATATTCCGTTTTATTATGCTTTAGCTGATGCTTTTACCGTTTGTGATCAGCATTTTTGTTCCTCTTTGACTGGAACTAGCGCTAATCGTTCCTATTTTTGGAGTGGAACGGTAAGACATAATCCAAATGATCCCGAGTCGGTAGCCCATGTGGATAATCATCAGATTAATTACAAAGATGTTTCTTGGCGTACTTACCCAGAGTTATTAGAAAAA
Source organism: uncultured Flavobacterium sp. (assembly GCA_947632215.1). Classification (GTDB taxonomy): domain Bacteria; phylum Bacteroidota; class Bacteroidia; order Flavobacteriales; family Flavobacteriaceae; genus Flavobacterium. Next base: position 5,782 of record CANROJ010000007.1, read on the forward strand.
CAAGGTGTTTCTTGGAGAATTTATCAAAATGAGCTTAGCATCCCTGTGGGATTAGACGCTGAACAGGAGTCCTGGTTATCTAACTTTACCAATAATAATTTAGAGTTTCACAAACAGTATAATGTGCGTCTTCACCAGGGCCATACCCAATACCTAGGTTTAGAACTCCAAAGAGTAGAAGATAGCTTGAGAGATAAATCACTAGATGAAAAACAAAAACAAGAGTTAAACAAAAAGCGCAGTCTTTTACAAGAGGATATTAAAAAGTATAATCCAAATGCCTTTGAAGAGCTTTCTGATTTTCAAAAAGCTATTCATAAAAAAGCATTTACCACAAATATTGCAGATCCAAATTACCACCAGGTAGAGAAAAGTACCTATGAGCATATTGGACAAAGTAAAACGGCTGTTTTGCCTAAGGGAGATATACTCTATGAGTTTCGAAAAGATGTCGACTCAGGAAATTTACCACTAGTGAGCTGGTTAGTTGCACCGGCGAATTTTTCTGATCATCCAGGGGCTCCTTGGTTCGGAGCTTGGTATGTCTCAGAGGTTATGGATATACTAACCAAAGATCCTAAAGTGTTTCAAAAGACTATTTTTGTTTTAACTTACGATGAAAACGATGGGTATTTTGATCATGTGGCTCCTTTTGTTCCCTCTTTTCAAGGGGACTTATCCACAGGCAAAATGTCAAAGGATCTTTATAGTCAACAAGAATGGGTTACCAAGGCTCAGGATAGAATAAGAACGGGTAATGCTAAGAGTGAGCTTCAAAGTCCCATTGGACTTGGTTTTCGCGTTCCCATGGTAGTAGTATCTCCATGGAGTAAAGGAGGATGGGTGAATTCAGAAGTATTAGACTTGACCTCTACAATACAATTCTTAGAATACTTTATTCACAAAAAAACAGGCAAGAATATTATAGAGCAAAATATTTCCCCCTTTAGAAGAGCTATTAGTGGAAATATGACTTCTGTTTTTCAAAACACTAGGGATCAAAGTAAGGTGGAGCTAGATTTTGTAGAAAGACAAGCTTTTGTTCAAAGTATTTTAAATGCTAAGGATAAAGATGCACCCGAGCATTTCAATGCCTATAGTATGCAAAGTGTTTTAAAGGCCAAAGCAGACTATAGAGATTTACCTGGGTTTGCCTCTCAGGAGAAAGGTATAAAGAAAGCTTGTGCTTTACCTTATAATATCCTGGCTAATATCTCACAAAATAACCAGGGGTTACACCTGGAGTTTACCACTCAAACGCTTTTAACTAGCAATAAACTTTATGGAGCTCCTTTGCAAGTATATAGCATTGGAGATTATGCTCAAAAAAAAGGGGCAAACTGGGATTTTACTGTACAAAAAGACGATAACCTAGAGTTTGATTGGCAAAAGGATTTGTTTTTAGAGGATAAAATGCATTTGGTCATGCATGGGCCTAATGGTTTTTATCGAAGTTTCTCTCAAACCAAACAAGACGCTCCTTTACAGGTTAAGGTAAGTTATAGCCTTAAGAAAGAGCTATTAGTGGAGCTACGAAATACTTCCGATTCTACTTTGGATTGTGTCCTACAGGATAAGATATATTTAAAGCAAAGGAAAAACCATCGTCTTTCTCCCAAACAAATAAAAAGTGTGCTTTTGGATTATAGCGCTTTTAAGGGCTGGTATGAACTAGAGGTAACCCTGGAGGATGAGGTAATGTTTCAACAAATATACGCCGGGCACATCGAGGATGGCACCCCTAGTATAACCGACCCATATATGGGATCTTTATCTTAAAAAGAGATTTTTTTTTATCCACTACTAATCAAGTATAGTTAAGCCCAGGAGTAACCCTGGGCTTTTTAGTGTTGTTATAACACCTATTTAGTCTTTGTTTATTGTTAAAAAGGGCGTGTTTTGATTAAAAAATATAAAATATAGAGTTGTTTCAAAGAATTTATTATCTTTAATTACTTAAAAGTTAAATGTATTATATATGAAGATAATAATTAGATTATTAGAGAAATATGGCTATTTATCTACGGCTTGTAAAAATGCTATACTTCAAAATAGTCGTACTCTTTATAAAAATAAATCAGACCTTTTACTAGAGCAAGGTAGCCTTCCTACAGACCTATACGTGGTAGAGAAGGGGGTTGTTCGTGCTTTTTATACTTCCTTTAATCAATCAAGTATAGATCTGTGGTATAACTTTGAGAATTCTATTATCGGATCCACTCTTCAGATGTATAAAAGTAAGGTAGCTTTACAGAATCTACAGTGCATGGAGGATTGTGTCTTACATACTATTTCCAATACTGCTTTACTTGGTTTGTATAAAGATTATCCCGAGTTAAATATTATTGCTAGACGCTTTATGGAAGATTATTGTCTTGAGGTAGAGTATCGCAGCTTTGTTTTTCAAACCCAAAATCCAATTGGACGCTATAGGGAGTTAATAAAGAGTATTGGGGGGAATATTACCAGAATTCCAAAAAATAATTTAGCTAGTTATTTAGGTGTTAATCTATCTGATTTAGAGAGAATCCAAAAGCTTTAATATCCTTAATAATTTTTTATTGATAATAGTGATCTATCCTCAAAACGCCTATCTTTAGGGGGCGTATTTATACTATTATGAAAAATATATTATTACTTGTTCTAGCTATCATTTGCGAAGTTATTGCAACCTCTAGTTTGAAGGCTTCACAGGAGTTTACTAAATTATTTCCCAGTGTGATTACCATTGTGGGTTATGCTTTAGCATTTTACCTATTGAGTTTAACCCTTCGAAGTATTCCCATGGGCATAGCTTATGCTATTTGGTCGGGCATAGGTATTGTTTTAGTTAGTGTAGTGGGAGTTGTGGTATACCAACAAAAGCTAGACCTGCCGGCTATCATAGGAATGAGTTTAATTGTTTTAGGAGTTGTTATTATTAATGTATTCTCTAAAATGCAGGCTTAATTACTAAGCGATATTTTTGCTTATAGTATAAATAAGACTACTTTTCAAAACAGGGAAGTTCCCAAGGGTGATGTGAGAATATTTAGTAATGGATTTTTCAGCTCTACTTTACTACTTAAGATATCATCCCAGTGTAAGGAATTGGGTTCTAAAGAAAATATTACAGTAGTTTTTTGTTGTAATAATTCTATTAAGATACTTTTTAAACTATAATATGCCATTACTTTAATTAAAGAAAAAGTAGGGGTATATTATCTTTATAGCATTCCTTAGGGAAAAAATAAATTCTTATAAACTAATTGACTTTCTGCACTTAACTTGGCAGCAAGAATATTGTGTTTAATTTCTCTGAGTAAATTAACAAGCCATCTTTTGGCTTTTTCTTTGTGTTTGTTGTGATTTAAACAAAATACTCTGATAATCAAATCAATATGTCCTTGTTTAAAATCCCTAGTAAATCTTTTAGTATTGTAGGTCTAAAATCTCAATATATCAACGGAAATAGCCTTTTTATATTAACTTTAAAAATAAAATTGTATTCGTTTTTTTAATTGTCAAATATATTGGTTATTTTTAGGAATAAATAAGATACTACTATGGCTAAAATCAATTCCACTACCGAGAAATACTTAAGCGTTTTTTTAGCCGAAAATCAATTATACGGTTATAAAGATCAAAGCGGTAAAATACAAATAGCTCCCACGTATAAATCAGCTGAGCCTTTTGGAAACAATGGCTACGCAGTGGTGCAAAATTCCAAAGGACTCTACGGGGTTATTACCACAGAGAATCTAGTGGTAGAACCTTTTAAGTATCAAAAGATACTACTCTTCGAGACTAGGGATTACACCTTGGCAAGTACGGTTTATACCTATAGGGTTCACAATAGATTTTGGTTATGGGATTATTTTCCGAATTTTAGCAAAGACAGCACTTTAGAGGTTCTTCCTTTATTTGAAAGACAAAAACTAAGGCAAACCAATCAAGTGAAAGTTTTACAAAATCAACAAACCTTATTCAGTAAAGTACTTCGCCTTAATAAGGGAAGTTCTTTAAAGAAGCCTACGGCTGTGGAATTTGTAGGTAAAGGATTTATCATAGTGGGCAAGTATTTGTTTAAGTACAAGAAAAATGCAGGAGAGTTTAAAATTATCACCAAAAACTATATAGGATTTTGCGATAATAAAACTCAGATTGTAGCTAAGGTTTCTTCTATTAAAGCAAGAACTTATAATACAAAAGGAAAGCGTATTCAGCATTATGAAATTTTGCCAACCAACTCTTTTACCATTACTTATAAAGGAAGAGAACATTTAGTTTGTATTAAGCAGCGTCCAACACAATTAAAGATTGAGCCTGTTATTTATAGAGAAACCGAAAAAACTGGCTACTATTTTGTCAACGCTAAATTTGAGTTAGCCTTACCGGTGCATTTAACTCATGTTGAGATAGATCCAGATAATAGTTTAGTAGATATATGGCAGAATATAAGCAATATTATACCTGTGGTTGACAAAGGAGTCTTTATTGTAGAGACCTGTAAAATAATCCAAGACTCCCCGGTATTCCATTATTATAGCGTAAGCAAAAATGGAACACTAAAAGAACTTGATATAAAGGAAGTTAATTCAAGTGCTAGTTTGAAAACTAGTTTTGAAGTCTCCCTAAATTAATTGAATATCAAAGTTTAGGCTAGCATTTTTTTCATAAATGGTTTAATAAAAACGCTAAACACTTATCGCATTAGCTACACCTTTTTTGTAGATCTAATGGATAAGTGTTTTTGTTTATTCTATTTTTAAGATGGGTCTTATTTATCTAAGATAGCAACTGTTAGTCGGCTTATGCAGCTTAGTTTTTGGTTTTGATCATATATTTTTATATCCCAGACATGGGTCTTTTTTCCAATGTGTATCGGTGTGCAAACCCCTGTTACTTGACCTTGAGACACCGGGCGTAAGTGATTGGCATTAATTTCCAATCCAACGGGATATTGTTTATCTAAATCGATGATTAAACTACTGGCATATGAGCCTAAGGTTTCGGCTAAGACCACGGATGCTCCCCCGTGTAAAACACCCCAGGGTTGTTTTGTTTTTTCATTAAAAGGCATTGTGGCCTTAATGTAATCATCTCCCCATTGGGTAAAGACAATCTCTAAATGAGTCCCCATATAAGCTGGGGTCTTATTTAGCTGCTCTAAATCAATTGGTGCTTTCCAAATCATAATACATCACTTAATAGTATAGCCTACAAAATACGTTTTTTTGTTTAGCCTAACTATTCTTAGCTAAATTTTATCAGCTCAAGGCTATATTGGTTTAAAAAAAGAGGTTTTTACAAGACAGACAAACCCCCAGAATTAATATTGTGGGTATAATAAAGAAAAACCCACTTGAAAAGCGGGTTTTTTATAAGTTTAAGTGGTAATCGAGAACTCCACTATCTCCTTAAGAGTAAATATAGGTAGAATTAACGACAATACATAAAAGGTTTTGTAATTTGTTTAAGGTATTTATTATACCTGTGGCTCGAGTAATAGATTTTTGAATTCACTTACTACTCTTTGTAGGTTTTCTTGATGGGTTGGATCCGAAATACTTTGGTCTTTGAAGTTTTCAAAGTAGCTAGGTAAAGAAAAAGCAGCCCATACCTTGGCCCCATAGAAAGGCAAGCTATTTTTAGCTGATTCCAGTACAGTACTAGCCCCACGAGGCCCAGGAGAAGTAGATAAAAGTAAAGTAGGCTTGTCTTTAAAAACCTTCATATCTATTCTAGAGCTCCAATCAAATATATTTTTAAAAGCTGAGGTATAACTACCATTGTATTCTGCTAATCCTATAATAAGCATGTCACTGTCTTGGATGGCATCAAGGAAATCACTTGCCGCTTGTGGAATTCCATCTAAGGCTCTCTCTGGAGAGAAAATAGGCATTTCATAATCATTTAAATCCAAAAGATTTACCCTTGCATCTTCAAAATGTGAACTTACGTGTTTAACTAATTCTAAGTTTATACTCTCTTTGCTATTTGTGGCTGCGAATGCGGTTATTTTCATGATATATACTTCTATTAATATTACCTTACAAAGGTACTAATGCTTGTTGGTTATTGTACTTAATCTAGGACAAGAATTTATCCCTTGTGAAATAATTAATATTTTTAAATCTATTAAGTAGTTATCTTGTTTATAATATCTGCTTTAGAAGGTAAAAGTTAATTTTTAATTGATTAACTTGTAATTAGGTGTGTTATTGTTAAAAACAAGGATTACTCATGAGTATTTTTAGTAATCAGGCGAAATAGTGTAATGATTAATTGCTAAATACATGATTTTTTATCTGTTACAGTAGTGTTTTTTACTAATAAGTTTGATTATTAGAAAATAACCTCATACATTTAAAGGACACACCTTTACTAAAAAAATGAAAAATTTATGAAAATATTCAATACTTTACAAAGTAAAGAACTATATAAAAAAACCCTCAGTAATAAATATATTTCATCCTTGAAATTGATTGAGAAAGCTGCCGCTAAAACGGTGGAAGCCCTGGTCGATAGACATAAGTTATACCATAGTAATTTTGTAGTTCTTTGTGGGGATACCAACAATGGAGCTGTAGGGATGGCTATGGCAAAGATGTTAATAGAGGCCGGAGGTTTCGTTAAGGTTTTTCTCTTACAAAGCAAAAAGTATAGCCCTGATAATATTTCCAATCAAACTACCTTGGCTAACTTAGGAGTGAAAGTGGAGAAGTTTTCCCCTTCAAAGCATTCTATTATTTTAAAAAATCATGACATTATCATTGATGCAATTTATGGACAGGGATTGCAAAAGGCATTAGAACCTGTGTGGTCGGAGTTTTTTGCAAAACTAACAAAAGGACCAGCTTTAGATAGAATATCTATAGAGATGCCTAGTGGTATGTTTGCCGATAAGTCAACCGATGCCACCTGGCCGGTTTTTACTGCTAATATGGTATATACTTATCAAAATCCTAAACTTGCTTTGTTATTTCCAAAAAGCGCAGTGTATGCAAAGGATTTTACCCTAGTGGATCTGGGATTAGATTCCCAAACACAAGCCGAATTAAGTACCAATGAGTATTATATTACTAGATTATGGGTTAAAAATAGGCTAGAGCCTGTTTTAAAGTTCGCCGATAAACAAAGTTTAGGCCATGCTCTTTTAGTGGGAGGAAGTAAAGCTCAGATGGGAAAAAGTATTTTAGCCAGTAAAGCTGCTTTGAAAGCAGGCCTGGGTGAATTAACTTGTTATATTCCACAATGTGGGTATATTCCCTTGTTAAGCAATGTGGCTTCGGTGAATTGCTTAACTGATGCAAACCAGGATATTATTAGTGGATTTCCAGCTGTTAAAGGTTATAATGCCATTGGAATTGGCAGTGGTTTATTAAGCGATCCTCTTACTGTTCAAGCAGTAAGTAGTGCAATGAGTCAGTTGGATAAAAAAACTTCTCTTGTGGTAGAATCCCACGGGGTAGACTATATTTGTTCGAATCCAGAATTGCTCACTCAATTGCCGGTAAATACTATTTTAATTCTTACTAGTTCACAGCTAGAAGCATTAATAGGAGAGTGGGTAGATGAATTTGAAAAACTTGAAAAGGTAAGAAAGCTATCTAAGACTCATGAGTTAATTTTTGTATTACCCCAAGCCCATACTCAGATAGTATTGCCAAAAGATCAGGTTTTCTTTAATTCTAATTATAACTGTGCTTTTGCAGGTTCTCAGCAAATATTAATGGGATTAATTCTAGGATACTTAACCACAGGATATAGCCCAAAAAATGCTGCCATTATAGGTGTTTACCTTCATGGTAAGGCCTTTGAGTTGGCTAAAACTCACTTGAGTAGTTATGGGCTACAAGCTAGTGATTTGCTAGATTACATCAATCTGGCAATCAGTGAGATATTAAAAGATTAACCAAAAAAATAAAAAGTTGTATTTTTATTGTTGTAAACATATACTATAACCATGGAAGTTCAAGATTTAGTAGGTAGCTATCTCATTAAAGGTACCAACCAACAACAAGATCAACAAACAGTATATAAAGGGGTACTTAAGCTTAGTCTAGATTCTAATCTGCGTATTGCAGCCGAGTGGATTATTGGTCAAGCCCAGCAGTATGGAAGTGGTTTTTTTAAAAATGACATACTGGTGCTAAACTTTCATTATACTACTATAGATCAAAGAGTTTTTAAAGGCGTGGCGGTTTATAAGTGTATTGACCAAAATACTTTAGATGGCTTTTGGTCCGAGAAATACGGGGATCCTTTGTATTTAGGAACAGAATATGCCACTAGAATTTAAAAAGACTTATATAGCAAAGTACTTTTATTTTCAAGGTACATTACTCTTATAAGGCCTGGTTTTCATATTTAAATAAAATGTATTATTTTTGAATGTTTAAATTTTGAAGCTATAAGATAAGTTATCCAAAACAAGAGTCTTGTTTTTTTAGGGTTTTCTTACAAGTATTACATCAGTGTTCAATAGGTTTAGGAGTTATTTCTTAATTCATTAACACCACAGTAAATAGATGTTTTGTAGAAACTTATAGTCTTTAAAAAACCACAAAAAGTTAGCCCTTAGTAATTATGGTTCGCTTTTTGTTATCAATATTAATAAATCATAACTATGAAGATAGGAATAACATTTAGCGCATTTGATCTTTTGCACGCTGGACATATTAAAATGTTAGAAGAGGCAAAAGCTCAGTGCGATTACTTAATCGTGGGATTACAAACTGATCCTACCATTGATAGACCAAGTAAGAACATGCCCACACAAAGTGTTGTGGAAAGATATATACAATTAAAAGGCTGTAAGTTTGTAGATGAGATAGTACCTTATGCTACCGAGGCTGATTTAGAGGATATATTGCGTTCTTTTAAAATAGATGTACGTATTTTAGGAGATGAGTATGCCAATGATAATTTTACTGGTAGAGATTACTGCCTAGAAAAAGGCATTGAATTATATTTCAATAAAAGAGATCATCGCTTCTCTAGTAGTTCTTTAAGAAAAGAGGTTGCTCAAAAAGAGAATAACAAGATTGTGAAAATTGGCTAGGCAGCAAGTTTAACACCCTTAGAGCTAAGGCCTTTTTATAAAAAATAACACACGCCCCCTTTATCTTTTTAAAAGTTAAAGGGGGTGTTTTTAATTACAAGACTCTTGATTATTTCTCAACTAAAGCACAATAGATAGTGTGGCTTGGTTGATTTGATGGTTTTAGCTAAATACTCGCGGGTAAAAAGGGATAAAAACACTACATTGCAAGTGTTAATTAGATAAATAGAAGTAGATGCACAAAGTGAAAAATATATGCTGCATTGGTGCGGGTTACGTTGGAGGACCAACCATGGCGGTTATTGCAGCAAAGAATCCTGATATACAAGTAAAGGTTGTGGATATTAACCCCGAGCGTATTGCAGCATGGAACAGTTCAGATTTAAGTCTTTTGCCTATTTATGAACCTGGTTTAGCCCAGTTAATAGAGCAAACAAGAGGAGTTAATTTATTTTTTGACACCGATGTAGATCAAGCTATTTCAAAGGCAGATATGATCTTTATCTCGGTTAATACACCAACGAAAACCTACGGAAAAGGCAAGGGTATGGCTGCGGATTTAAAGTATATAGAGTTATGTGCTCGCCAAATAGCCAGAGTTGCAACAACAGATAAAATTGTAGTGGAAAAATCTACTTTACCTGTGAGAACAGCACAAGCTATTAAAGATATTTTGGATCAAACAGGCAATGGAGTAAATTTTGAGATCTTGAGTAATCCTGAGTTTTTAGCAGAAGGCACCGCTATTTCGGATCTTCTCAAGCCTGATAGAGTTCTTATTGGAAAAGCTAATGGGCCTTGTAGTGAGCTGGCAGTAAAAGCTCTTGTGGATATTTACTCTTCATGGGTAGAACCACACAAGATTCTTACCACTAATCTATGGTCTTCAGAACTTTCTAAATTAACTGCCAACGCCTTTTTAGCTCAAAGAGTTTCTTCCATTAATGCTATCTCAGAGTTATGCGAGGCATCGGGAGCTGATGTTTCAGAGGTGGCTAAGGCTATAGGGATGGACTCTCGCATTGGAGATAAGTTTTTAAAAGCCTCGGTAGGTTTTGGAGGATCTTGTTTTCAGAAAGATATTTTGAATTTAGTATATATTGCCCAAAGTTATGGACTTAACCAAGTGGCTGATTATTGGCAGCAAGTAATTATAATGAATGATTATCAAAAGAGCCGCTTTGCCAATATTATTATAAAGACTTTATTTAATACCGTTAACTCAAAAAAGATCTCTTTTCTAGGTTGGGCATTTAAAAAAGATACCAATGATACTAGGGAGTCTGCTGCTATTTATGTTGCTAATGAATTAATGGAGGAGAAAGCCGTAATTCACGTTTATGATCCAAAGGTAGACAAGAAGCAAATTTATAAGGATATCGATGATCTTAGTACTCGTCACACCCAAGAGAATCAAGAGCTCTTAAAGGTACACCAATGTCCTTATCAGGCCTTAGAAGGTGCCCATGGAATTGCCGTTTTAACCGAATGGGATCAATTTAGAGAGTATGATTGGCAAAGAGTATATAACAATATGCTAAAACCAGCTTTCGTTTTTGACGGTAGAGGTGTTTTAGATAAACAAGCCTTAGAGAAAATAGGATTTAAAGTATTTAGTATCGGTTCAGGCAATAATTAATAAAAGAAAGACCTTACAAAAGGTAAAGTCTTTCTTTAATCAGTAGTGTTAATGTAAAATTCTTATTTAATAAGGTAAAAAAAGCGAAAATGCCTATTTGGTTTTAAAGACCATGGATTTTAATATTTGATTGAATTGAAAATCAAACCATTTGGTCTGTAATAAATTATCAGATAGACGATAGTGCACAAATATAATAAAAAAATAAGAATATTTTTTGTGAAGTGCCTTGTTTTTTAAGTATATGAAGCTTTACATGCTAATTTATCTATATGTTTAATTACAAGAGTAAATAGAATTACACCAGGGATTTATTAAACTTTTTATCCCTAGGCTCAATAGTGGGGTACAAGGGATAAGAGTTTTTTCTCTACTATACTAAAGAGTACAGATGTGCTTATAGCTACTTTTTTACTAAAAGGCGCTGAGGTAGTTTGAAGACCTATTGTTTAGATCTATTTGCTTTGAGATTCATTTTGCAAAGAACTATAATTGCTAGGTTAAAGCTGCGGATTTGAATTAGTTGTCCGTTTTTAGAAAAAGTATTTTAATTATTTAAGGGGCTTTAATTTGTATAATTAAAATTTATACGTATTTTTGTAGTCTTGAAGTCCATCTTCTTGAAAAAGAAAGTGATATAAGCATATAAAAAAGGTATTTTTATAGATTCATCTATACTATTTTTTCGACTCATACCTTTTTAATGTTTAAAAGTTCATATTATCAAAAGCCTTCCTTTTTGGAGGGCTTTTTTTTTCCATTTTTATAGATAAGACTAATTAAACAAATCACCACATCCACATTACATAATCTATATCACCACTTTTAAACAAATGGATATATGATATTGTATCGAGTTATTACTCTTTTGCAGATAAGGGCATCTTATGACGCCTTGGTCTTTTTATACTTTATTCTAAGAATATATTATTATGTATAATATTTCTTTTTCATCCATAAACTCACTCGTACAAGTAGAATCAACACAGGAACTTCTACTAAAGGTCCAATAACACCTACAAAAGCTTGAGGTGAGTGAATTCCAAATACGGCGATAGCAACAGCAATAGCTAATTCAAAATTGTTGCCTGCTGCTGTAAAAGAAATAGCAGCATTTTTATCATAATCCACATGCATTGATTTGTTTAAGAAGAAACTAACAAAGAACATCAATACAAAGTAAATAATTAGTGGAATAGCGACCTTAACTACCTGCATCGGTAATTGAACAATTTGTTCACCTTTTAAGCTAAACATAAGTACAATGGTAAACAGTAAAGCATATAGAGTAAAAGGTGAAATAAATGGGATAAACTTACGCTTAAACCAATCTTCTCCTTTTATTTTAATTAGATACTTATGACTTAAAAATCCAGCTAGAAATGGAATCCCTAAATAAATCAGAACACTCTGTACTACATCACTCATCTTAATTGAAATAGCATAATCAGCAAATCCAAAATAAGAAGGTAATACGTTGATAAAAAGCCAAACAAAGAAACTATAAAACAGTACTTGGAACACACTGTTTAATGCAATCAGTAAGGCAGCATATTCTCTATTGCCCTTCGCTAAATCATTCCATACAATCACCATAGCAATACATCTTGCTAAACCAATAAGGATCAAACCTACCATATAATCTGGTTCATCACGCATGAAAATAATGGCTAATACAAACATTAAAACAGGTCCTACAATCCAGTTTAAGAAAAGAGATAAGCTTAGTACTTTCTTATCCTTAAAAGCCATTGGCAAAAGATTATAATCAACCTTAGCAAGTGGAGGATACATCATGATGATTAGCCCAATAGCCAGCGGAATATTGGTAGCTCCTATAGAGAGTTTATCCATTACATTAGAAACACTTGGAAATACATTTCCAATCAAAACACCAATCCCCATGGCCAAGAAAATCCAAAGGGTTAAGTATCGATCTAAAAATTTCATTCTAACTTGCATAACTTACTTTTTAATTTGTGATAAGATGTAAAACATTTCACTTGCAATTTCAATACTTCGATTAAAATATCCGCTTTGTTGATTTGCTGTTCCATCAAATGCCTTAGGATCCTCGAATGTAATAGGGATTCTTCGCTCAGCACCTGCTATAAAAGGACAACCTCCATCAGCCTGTGAACAAGTCATTACAGCTGCAAAATCACCACTTGGATTAAAAGCAGCATCGTACTTCTTAGAAAAACCAATAATAGGAACTTCATTATCACCATACTTTATAGCATAAATAGGATTCTCTGCTTCCGCAATTTTAAATACATCAAGTCCTTGTTGTTTCAGAACTGTAGCAACCATTGGATACATAGCTGTTTGCTCGGTTCCTCCTGAATAACAAGTAACATTTGCAATGCCATAGTAACTAGCCGCTACTTGCATCCAAATCTGAGTCAAATGACTTCTTCTTGAATTATGTGTACAGATAAAATTGATTCGAATTGGAGATTTTGAATCCACCTTAGATTGAATATAAGCCACCAAAGGAGCCAAAACTCCTTTTCTACTATCACTTATCATTTGTGATTCAAGCATAGTGCAAATTGTAGTTGATAATGCTTTATACATCTTTTACTTATTAAAGATTAACAACATCCAGAGTTAGGATCGCAACAACTAGTTGGAGTTGCCTGATTACTTGGTGTAATCCCACAAGCATCTTCAGCTAAACAAGCAGTTAATGTATTTTTTAATAAAAAGTGAGTTCCATTAAATTCTAACAAATATTTTCCTATTGTTTCTTTGCCTTGAACTTCTACTTCAATCTCTGCATCAAAAATACCTAATTTTGTTTCTGACAAGCGAATAATATTAAGCAATTTACCAGCTTTTAGTCGATGTTCATAATCATCTGCATTCCACAATTGAAAGCTGACTTTAGCCTCTTCTCTTATTGTACCACCGCAGTCAATAAACTTTTTTATTACCTGACCTACTTCAGTTACATGGAAGTGTTCTGCTACAAACGTCCCATCTTCAAATTGAAAATCTACTCGATCTAGATTTTCTAAAACTACTTTTACTTCTGATAATTTCATGCTTTACTTATTTTGATTTTACTTGTAATCGTAATATTACGATGATTATAGATAAAAAATATTAACAACAATCCTTTGTTCCTATTTTTTGAGTAAAGAATAATTCAAACTCTTTAAAAAATTCATTCCACATTGCATCGTCAATACAATAACAAACGGATTTACCTTCAATTGTACCTTTTATTACCCCACTATTTTTAAGCTCTTTTAAATGCTGTGAAATAGTTGCTTGAGCCAAACCAAGTTCTTCTACTAGATCATTGCAAATGCAAGCATCCTGATTGATAATATATTGAAGAATTGCTAGTCTTGCTGGATGCCCTAAAACCTTAAACATAAGTGACAACCTATTCTTCTTATCACTAAATAATTCTGATTTTGTTACTCCCATTATTTTATACTTAAATTCATATCGCAATATTACGATTAACATTTAAATTGGCAAAATATCTGTTCCTTTTTAAATTAGAACCTTACCTCTGGTATTTCCATAGTTAAAGTTTTTTCGCTTTTTTGCTCTTGCAAGTTCAAGTCCTATGGATTACCGCAATAAATCTTGCTCATCTTATGAGCGTATTTATTTTGTAAAACTTGCTCTTAGCTAAAAATTAAAACATAAGTGCCATTAAATTAACTAGGTTCTAAGGTCATAATACTATTTATCATGGAAAATTTAATGCACTCAAAAGTTTATGTAGGTACTTATGCTAAGTATAACAATGGTTCAATTAAAGGATAATGGATAGCGCTTAGTAACTTTAGCTCTATTGAAGAGTTTTATGAGTTTTACTCAAAGCTACATGCTGATGAAATAGATCCTGAACTTGGGGAAATATTCCATATGCGTTAATCTCAGAAAGTAGTCTTTCAGAAATTTTTTTTTCAATCATTGAAAAAGTATCAGACTTAGATTATAAAATCTTAGAAGCATTTTCAACTAGGGTAAGTATAGGTAATCATGATACTGCATCGTTGATATAAACTCATTATTTGAAGGTTTTCAAGAAAATTATCAAGGGTCTTGCAATGATGAAGATGACCTCACATATCAAATCATGGATGAATGCTATAATTTATCTGATTTTGCTAGACTTACTTTGATTATGAAAGGTTTGCTAGAGATCTTTTTATGAATGATTATACTTATGAAAGTGGTCATGTGTTTAGAAATAGCTAATCATTATTTGAATAATATATACATTAAAAGAAGTTTTTTGGCTCCGTTTTTCTGTGTATGCGATAATCAAATGTAATAGCTCACACCACTAATAGGTTTTACACAAATCGGTAATTAATACAATACACTCTTGTTTTAAAAACTCTAGCTTAAAATTTGCTTGTTGTGATTTGGCTGATATATTTTTTAGTAGAATTATAATGCTAACATTTATGCGGCACGATAACAAATAAGGTGTTATTTCACTTGAAAAGTGTTATTGATTTTACTAATTCTTTGGTGTCTTTCGTGTTATCAAAGAGAATTGCTAATAACTTTGTTGGATCTATTTTGTGTTAGAGTCCTACAGAGACCTCTATGTTTATACAAAGAGCAACAAGGGGATACAGGGGGTATCTTCCAACCCTTATCACTACAGGGATTAAGAACTCTGTTGTTGTTTTAAATATTTTAGGCTCTTGCGTAGTATACCATATTTGAACTGCGCCCGAGAAGTTAGACTAACTTCTACTGTGGTGTTTTTTTTTAAGTATGTAGAATACTTTAGCCTCAAGAGTAAGTAGTTTGTAATTATCCTGTAAAAGGGCTAGAGTCAAAGGTTTTTCTTGGTTTAAAATTAACCAATCTATTTTGCTTGCTACCATATTAAGACACAGTAGTCTGGGGATATTGGTCCATAAAAAGAAAAGGCCATTATTACCTTGTAATAACAGCCTTCTTAGGATTTTGTTATCCAGTATCCTAGGACACTAGAATAGTGCAATTCTTTAAAATATAATACTACTTTTAAAAGTAATACTTACCAAAATTATGCTCTACGAACGTTAACAGCGTTAAGTCCTTTTTTTCCTTTTTCTACTTCGTAAACAACTTGGTCGTTCTCACGGATAGATTCGTTTAAACCTGTTGTGTGAACAAAGATGTCTTGTCCTCCGTCTTGTGGAGTAATGAATCCGAAACCTTTAGTTTCGTTGAAGAATTTTACTGTTCCTTCTTGCATGGTAATTAAAATTAAAAATTATTATATGATTTTTACATCAAGGGCTCTAAGGCCTTTGGTTGTCTTTTGTTTTTTGAAGCTAACTTTGTCTCCTTGACTTAAAGTACCACTTAAATCTGAACTATGTACAAATAAGTTGTCTTTAGAGTTATCTTGTGTAATAAATCCATAGCCTTTATCGCTATAGTAGCTTACTACTCCTGTGTACTCTTTGTCAATAGAGCTACCTGTTTCGGCTTCTCTAATATAGGCGGGTTGATCCGCTTTTTGATCATCTGGATGAACATCTGTTAAATTTCCATATTGATCTACATAGACAAGCATGTCTTCTAAGGATTTTCCTTTATTATTGTTGCTTTTACGCTCTTCTCTGCGTTGTGCCTTTTCATTAAGCTTTTGAGCCTTCTTTTTAGAATGTTCCTTTTTAGAAAACGAATCTGCCATATATATGAGATGTTTATGAGTTAGTTATTGTTGGTCTTTGACCGCAATCTTGACTCCGGTTAATTTTTGTATATTTTTTAAGTCTGTTTTCTCTTGTGTTGAACACAGTGAGATTGCCACCCCGCTTTCTCCAGCTCTTCCGGTTCTACCTATACGGTGAACGTAGGTTTCCGGTATATTTGGAATTTCATAATTAATAACAAAGGGTAATTTGTCTATATCTATTCCCCTTGCCGCAATATCGGTGGCTATTAGGACTTTATTGCTTTTGTTTTTAAAATCTGTTAAAGCTTTTACTCTTGCGCCTTGGCTTTTGTTTCCGTGTATAGCAGCAGATGCGATTGCTGATTTTTGTAGGAATTTTACCAAATTGTTTGCACCGTGCTTAGTACGAGTAAAAACTAAAATTTGTTGTTCAGCATTGTCTAAAAGTAGTTGTTTTAAAAGATCTTTTTTCTGTTCTTTCTCTACATGATAAACAAACTGCGATATTCTTTGAGCAGTTAAAGTCTTAGCTTTAACTTGTACTTTTATAGGTTTGTGTAATATTGTGTTAGCAAACTTCTCTATTTCAACAGGCATAGTAGCTGAAAAGAATAAGGTTTGTTTTTTTAAAGGTGCCAACTTTAATATCTTCTTGATATCCACAATAAAGCCCATATCTAACATTTGATCTGCTTCATCTAGTACAAGATAATCAATATTGGCGATATTAATTAATTTTTGTGCTATAAAATCTAAAAGTCTTCCTGGGGTAGCTATAAGAATTTGTGGGTTTTGTCTAAGAGTTCTTATCTGTGCGTTGGCGGGAACTCCACCAAAAACACATGCCGTTTTAATCTTTAAGTCTGTACCTATATCCTTAAAAGTTTTTTCCACTTGTAGAGCTAACTCTCTAGTTGGAACAACCACAAGAGCTTTAATTGCTCTGTTACTATCACCTTGGTTGTATACCTGATTTAAAATAGGAATAGCAAAGGCTGCTGTCTTACCAGTACCTGTTTGCGCACAACCGATAATATCTCTTTTTTGTAAAATAGAAGGAATAGCTTGCTCTTGTATAGAAGTAGGTGATTTATAACCTATTTTGGAAATAGACTCTAATATTGGAGTAGATAATTGTAGGTCTTTGAAATTCATTTGCTCTTTATCGCTTTTATATTGTGTAAAAATATAAAAGCAGTTTACTGTTTTTTTTTATTTATATATCGCTGTATTAACGATCTCAGTTTAATATAAATATAGGGCTTTTATTTGAATTATGTACAAAGATTTAACTCTTTATTTTTTAATTAAATACCAATAATTAATATTGGTCAAGGGCACTGCTTGGTTTAAAGAAACTATTTACTTTACATTTTGTAGAGTGAAATAGTTTTTTAAAAAAATTATTTACTTTCACTAGATTCAAAAACAATATCAGTTCAGCTTTGATTGGGTGGGTTATTGTTTTTTAATACTAATAATCCTGTCAATATTGGGATAAACTTGGTAATAGTTGTTTTCTAATACGGCGCAAATGTACAATTATAATTTTAATAAATGGACTTATTTTCATTAATAAGTTAATTTATTTTATATATATGGGTTTTTTTATGGCTCAAATCCAATTATAGAGTAAATTTTTTACGGTTTTTAACCATTTAAATACCTCTTTATTACTAGCTATATAATTAGGTTAGGGCATTGAGGCAGAGCCCTTTGTTATGCTATATTGTAGTTTAGAGTTTCTTTAAGTGAAGGTGATCCTTAGTATTAACTAAAAAAGGCCTATTTATTTTTGTACGGTTTCTACTTAATTTACTCTAAAAGCTATCTTAGGATGTAATAATGCAGATTTACTTTGTGGATTTTATAGAAGTATATAGTGAAATATTTTTTTTAATAAGTAAAATGCATTAATTTTATAACTAAAACAGATCGATTATGAAAAATGTAAACGTATTAGCACTAGGTGCATTAGCACTTTGTTTAGGCTTAACTAGTTGTAAACAAGAAAATAAAGCACAAGAAACGCCAGAGCAAGCAGTAGAGCAGAAAGTGGCAGAAAATGAAGCTTTCACAGGACAAGACGGTCATACTACACAGAATTCTGTAGATTGGGACGGAACTTACCAAGGAGTTATTCCATGTGCAGACTGCCCAGGTATTGAGGTAACTGTTGTTTTAAATCCTGATGGAACATTTACAAGACAAGATGTTTATTTAGATAAAAAAGACGGAGTATTAGACGAGAAAGGTACTTTTACTTGGGATAAGACAGGAACTATTGTTACTTTAAAAGGTAATGATCAAATCTCTCAGTTCAAAGTATATGAAGGTTCTATGAGTATGTTAGATACAGATGGAAACATTATTGAGGGAGCTTTAGCTGAAAACTATATTCTTAAGAAAAAATAATTCTAGAGAATTATAAGCCCATAAAAAAAGAGATTGCCTACGATAGACAATCTCTTTTTTTTATGTGAAGTGTTTTCTATAAATCTTTAACAATATAGAAATGTATCTTTATTTGTTGTAGATAGATTCTTTTTTGAAGTGAAGAGTCAATAGGTAATAAACAACTGCTCGGTATTTTGTGCGATTTGACTTACCGTATTGATCCATTACTTTATCAATGCCTTGATCCAGATTATCTTTATCTGTAAGACCTAATTTTTTGATTAAAAAATTATTCTTAACTGTGAGTAGTTCTGATTCAGAGCTACTAGCCACTGTACTAGAATCTTTGTTGTAAATAGATGGTCCACAGCCGGTAGTTACTTTCTCTAGTAAATCCATGTCAGGTGTAACACCACATTTTTGTTTTAGATCCTGGGCATACTTTTCAATTAGTTCAGCTTTTTTACTCATAATTTTAAAGTTTGTGTGAACATCCAATTTACGAAAAAAAACTATAGGATGGCAATATTTTAAATTAAATTAAAAACTTGCAAAATATTGTCTTAAAACTTCATCATTTATTTGTGTTGGCGTGCAGATTTCAAGTATAGCAGCAGAGTCTTTTATGGCAAAGAAACTCTCTATGCTTTGCTCTAATTCTTGCGAGTCATTAGCCTTGTAGTACTGGAAATTGTACATTTTGGCTAAATGTTCCCCACTTAGCTCATGACTAGTTTCGAAGTAGGTATTGAATACCTGTGTGTTTTGATGACCTGGTAAGAAGCGGAAAATACCTCCTCCTTTGTTGTTTAATAGTATTATTTTGAAATTATTTGGAATGTAGTTGTTCCAAAGTGCATTGCTGTCATAGAAAAAACTAACGTCTCCAGAGATAAGAATAACCTCTTGTTTTGCTACCACTGCGCAGCCTATAGCCGTAGAGGTAGATCCATCGATGCCGCTTGTTCCTCGATTAGCATATACCGTGACGCTCTTAGGACTTGGAATCAATTGTGCATAACGAGGTACCGAAGAGTTACTGAGCTGTAATATTACCTGCTCAGGGAAATGTCTCATTAATAGATCAAATGCTTTTAGATCAGACCAAGGTGCTTGAGCTAAAAACGCCTCTTGCTTTTTGTGTTTATCCGATTCTATAATTGAAGCCCACTGTTTATATCCTGAATTTACGCTGGTTGCATAAAAAGAGGTCATATTAGATAGAAAACGCTCCGGTGTATCTATAATCTTACCAGAGAGTACTCCAAATGTATCGTAATGACGCAGTAAATCTACATGCCAATGCTCCTTTGGTTTGTATTGTCTTAAGATTCTCTTGATATGCTTGCTAATTACCATGCCTCCAAAGGTTAGCAATATATCGCATTGAAAATTTTCAAAATCTTCTTGAGTAAATCCAGATATAAAACGGTCTATATTGATAATAAAGCTAGGATCGTATATATTAGATGTGGTTTGACACAAAACAACTACACTTGGGTCATTAGCTAAGGAGTTTATAATCGACTCTTTTAAAACAAAAGGAGTGTCGCATCCGATAAGGATGAGTTTTTTCTTAGCCTGTTGCCACTTTTGTCCATAGGTAGGATAATCCACCGGTAGTGGGTCAATTTTAACTAAGTCTATTATAGTAGGCTGGGCGTAAAGTTCTTGGGTTGTTTGATATAATGGCTCTTCAAAAGGAGCATTGATATGTACAGGGCCTCTTTGAGCAATAGCACTATTGATAGCATTATTGATCAAGACATCATTTTCTTGACTTTGCTCTTCTTGCAGACTTGCATTGTATAGAATATGGTTGGCATAGACATTGTCTTGACGGATGGTTTGACCATCGCCTATGTCTATTTTACTCAAGGGTCTGTCGGCTGAAATTACCACCAGAGGTATTTGGCTATAGAAAGCCTCGGAAATACTAGGGTAGTAGTTCAAAAGAGCTGATCCTGATGTGCAAACAAGAGCAGTAGGATACTGAATCTCTTTGGCTATACCCAAGCCAAAAAAACCAGCACACCTCTCATCTGCGATACTGTAACAGGTGAAAAAAGGGTCGCTTGCAAAACCTATTGTTAGAGGTGCATTACGCGACCCTGGTGATATTATAATATGTTGGATATTTTTTTGCTTACAAATTTGTATGATGCTTTGAGCTAATTTTATTTCAGGATAAATCATATATACACATATAAAACTCAAAGATACAAACAAAGTAGGTCTGTAGAGGCTTAAAATAGGATAATTTCAAGTCTAATGGCAAGTTTTTAACTTCTAATCCAATCCTTGATTTCTTGATCAGTAGGTAGAGTTCTAGGACCAATAACCTTTTCTAATTCTCCATCTTTGCCAATAAGGTATTTCTGGAAATTCCATTGAACTTCGCTGTCTTGAACCCCGTTAAGCTTCTTTTGAGTTAAAAAAGCATAAATAGGAGCTATTTGATCTCCTTTTACCTCTATTTTACTCATCATAGGAAAAGTAACTCCATAGTTCGCCGAGCAAAAAGCTGCAATCTCTTGGTCAGTTCCTGTTTCTTGGTTTCCAAAGTTATTGGAAGGGAATCCGATGATTATAAAATCCTTATCAGCGTATTCCTTATAAAGACTCTCTAATTGTTCATACTGTGGGGTAAGTCCGCACTCAGATGCTGTATTTACAATCATAACCTTTTTACCTTTTAAAGTAGCAAAATCAAAGGTATCTCCATATATATCTGTTACTTTAAAATTATAAATCGTTGTGTTTTCTTTAGCGTTTTCCATTTGTATTGTGTTTGGCGAGTTTATCGCATTAGTATTACCAGCAAAACAAAATGTTGTGATAGTTAAAGCCAATGTAAGATAGATGCTTTTCATAGTTTTGTTTGTTTTATCCTATAAAGTTACGAATCTAAAAGTATAATCTAGTGTTAAAATTGTATTTATACATTTTTAAGATCCTCTCTACTAAAAGCAAAATGACTAATAATATCTGATTTTATCTACCTCAAAAGCTCCTTTAATTTACTAGGGTATGGTTTAAGATATAAGCCTTTAAAGCCTGGCCTGTTTACTGTTTTTCAGTAGAAGTTACCTTAAGGCATCCCCTTGGTGAGGCCTTTTGAGTTTGTATGGGGCTGTTTTTCTTACTTTTTATTGATATTATTTAACTTATTTGTGAAAGAAAATTTTAAATTTGGTAGTTATTTATTTACCAAACAAAAAATTATTATGAAATCTGTTATAATTCAAGGGATCAAGGGATCGTTCCACCATGAGGCAGTGGAGCGTTTCTTTAAGGATCAACCTGTAGAGATTGTCGATAGTCCAACTTTTAATTCCCTAGTGAAGCAAGTTGTTGATGGCAATGTAGATTATGGTATGATGGCAATGGAGAATTCCATTGCGGGATCTATTTTACCAAATTATTCCTTGATGACCAAGAAGAAACTTTATGTTGGAGGAGAGATAGCATTGCCTATTCGCCATCATTTATTGGCTTTAAAAGGACAAAAATTAGATCAGATACAGGAAGTTCGCACCCATGCAATGGCGCTGTTACAATGTGGAGATTTTTTAGAAAAACATGAGCACTGGAGACGCTTAGCCATGGATGATACAGCTACTTGTGCAAAGAATATTCAGCTAAATCAACTACATGGAGTAGCAGGTATTGGGTCTTCTTTGGCAGCTAAAATGTATGGCTTAGACATTTTGGAGTCTAATATTCACGATGTGTACGATAATTTTACGCGATTTTTCTTGATTTCAACAAAGCCAATGAAAGTCGAAAATTTTGATAAGGCTACTTTATATTTCTTTACCGATCACCAAAAAGGACGCTTGAGTAAAGTATTGCAAATTTTAGCAGATCATGAGTTAAACCTGACAAAGATTCAATCGGTTCCCATCTCTGGAAGCGTATTTCAATATTCTTTTCACGTAAATGTGGTTTTGGTAAATAAGAATTATGATTTGTATTATCAGGCTTTGGAGAAAGTAAAACAAGTAACCCAGCATTTAAGTGTTATCGGAGAGTATAAAGAAGATAAATTAATAATTGAAAAACCAATTGGCAATCCTGTACAGACCAGTGTAGTTTTGTAAGGCAATTGATGATTCAATGTGAAAAAAGTATTAGAAAAATTCTCTAATACTTTTTTTATTGCCTTATTCTACAGAGTAGTCACTTTAATTAGGGTCTAATAAAAAAGCAAATACACTCAGAAATCTATACTAGGTTTAATATGGGCTGAAAGGAAGTTTTTTAATGAAAAAATAAATTATATCTAAGGCTCTTTTTACTAATCTAGTGATCAAATAATAACAAAAGAGACTGAAAAATATTTATTTAAGACAAGATAAAAACACGTAAAAGACTGTTTTTGTAGAAGTTGTAATTATTGGTTAATATGAGCAGGGTTAGCTTTAAATTAACAGTATTTTTTGTTAAAAAATTGTTGTGATATAGTTAATTATATGATATTTTAGACTTTTATTGTAAAGTTATGAAAAAGAGTCTATGGCTAATTCTGCCTTTGTTACTTTCTACTATGGCCCATGGGCAAGAAGATTCAAACATTAGTACCGATAGTATTGCTGATCCTACCATATTTGGGGTGGTAAAAAAGGAGTTGGATCTCAAGGATAAAGGATCAAGTAAACTCATTAAGGTTTTCTTGGATAGTAAATATGAAAATGCTACAAAAATAAATCAAGGACATATTGATCAGAGTCAATTTAAAGTTGTTCAGTCTAGAGTCTTTATTCAAGGACAGTATAAGGATAAACTCTCCTATGCTATGAGGTATAGACTCAATGAACCAGATGGTTCTAAGGCTTTAGAATTTGCTTTTGTAGATTATTACATTAATCAAAAATGGAGCCTTAGTATGGGGAAGCTCTTTACGGCTTGGGGCTCTATGGAATTATCCTACAATAGCGCCGACTTATATATGTTGTCTAATATTATTAGCAATGCTGAATTATTTGCCCCTGGTATTAGTGTGACTTATACCCAGGATAAGCAAAAATTCAAATTACAGTTTATCTCACCAGGGCAGCAGTATACCCAGGCTAATTATAGCAATAAGGCTTATGCTGGATTATTTCTTTGGGAAGGCGTATTGTTTAAAGATCACCTAAAGACTCGTTATGGATATGGTTTATTTCAACATGATTCAAATAAATTTTACTCCTGGGTGACTCTGGGTAATCGTTTAACTATTGATAATTTTATGATGGAGTTGGATTGGATTTACGGGGTAAGTAACTTAAGAGATTCTCAAATATCTACTATGGCTAACTTGCCGGCTTCCGATATTTATAACCTTCGAGATAATGTTACAGAGCTTAGTTTTAAGTATAAGACAGGTAAGTTTGTACCTTATGTTAAGTTGATGTATAACTATAGAAAAGATTTACACAATGATCTTTCTTATAGCTATAGTGGAATCTCTGGAGTATTGGAATACTATCCTTTTAGTAATGAGCTTATGAAAGACTTTCGTTTATTTGCTGGCTATAATTTTTATCAATACCATTACAATGAATCTGTTTTGACCAATAAGGGTCAACATTTAGCAATGATAGGACTCCGCTGGATGGTTCCCTTATTTTAGCTGGGATTATACCCAAGGATAATTAGTATAGAATTCCTCTAGGAGCTAAAAATTCTCTCAAGGAAAGTCTTTGGTATCTTTGTCTACAACTTATTGGTTTTTTTTGCGTTATAAAGACAATAATAATATTAATTACCAATAAAATAAAAGCAAATGCACACTAGTTGGTTTAAGAAGTTTTATCTGTTGTTTTTTTGTGTACTCTTGTGTCTTGGTGCCTCGGCTAAGAGTAAACCTAGTTTGAAGCTAGCCGATAAGTACTATCATAAAAGAGAATATGAAAAGGCTGCAAAAGAGTACAAGCGATTAGAAAGAGGTAGACATACAGACAATTATATTTTTTTGCAATTAGCCGATTGTTACAATCGCTTATCTAGAGATATCGAGGCTTCCAAATACTATGGAAAGGCTATATATAAGGATCCCACGGTAGATTCTGAAATTTACTACAAATATGCCCAGGTGCTTCAAAAGACTGGTAGGTATGAAGTTGCTCGGGATATGATGGATGATTATGCTGTTTTAGAACCAAATAATCCAAGAACACGTGATTATTTAATTAATCCAGATGCTTACTACGATTTATATAAAATCAAAGAGCGTTATATGTTTAGTGAGATTGGTTTTAACGATAGACAATACCAAGATTTTGGAGCGTTTTTAACCCCTTCAGATACTCTTTATTTTGTCTCTAATCGAACAAAACATGAAAAGAAGATTCCTCGTAAACTCTTTGAAGTTCGAACTCCATTAAAAAGGGAGCCGAATTTTGATTTATATATGGCTCAATACAAACAGGCCAATGAACCTATTTTTATAACTACTCGATTAAGAGGGAAAATAAACAAGCGTTTTAACGACGGACCTATGGTTAGTGGTGTGATAGATAAAACTTTTATCTTCACATCAGAGAGTTATAGACACAGGCGTTACCGCAAGATTCCACAAGTCAAAAAACGCGATGGAATACAAAATTTATTCACAGCCACTTTAAAGAAGAATAAGTACCGTAAAATTAAAAAACTGCCATTTACTAAGGGTAAGTATACCTATCAAAATCCAGCTATTAGTCCGGATTCTACCTATTTGTACTTCGCCTCTAATATGCCAGGAGGTTATGGTGAGTTAGATATTTGGAGAGTAGCTATTTTGGAAGAGGGACTCGATTATGGGGAGCCAGAGAATTTAGGGCCTTTGGTTAATACCGGAACAAAAAACGATTTTCCTTTTATTAGCTCCAATAATATATTGTATTTTGCCTCAGATAGATGGGGTGGATATGGGGGATTAGATGTGTATAGTTATGATTTAGATCAACCCAGCAAAGCCGCAGTAAACTTAGGTGCTCCTTTAAATACACCTAGGGATGATTATAATTTTACCTATTACCCCGATAAGCATATTGGCTTTATTTCTACCAACCGCATCGGTAGAACAGATATCTATAAAGTACAAGAGATTTGTCAGATTCCCGTAGAGGTAATTGTCAAGGATAAAAGTAATGGATTTGTAATTAAAGGTGCAAAAGTGCAGTTTATCAATCCTGTAAGACTACCCTTAGATGCTTTGTATACCAATAATAGCGGAAAAACAAGCACTGATTTAAAGTGTTTATCACAGTATGCATTAGAAGTTTCTCATGAAGATTTCTTAACTGAAAAGCAAAGTGTTACCCTTAAAAGAGATCAATCTACCCAACAAATAGTGGTAGAGCTTGTGGCTTTGCAAAGCTTAGTAGTTAATGATTCTCACATAGAATTGGCAGATATAAACTTTGCTTTTGATCAAGACCAGATTACCCCAGAGAGTAAAATTGAGCTAGATAAACTAGTTAAAGTTATGAATCGCTACCCGTCTATGACAATACGAGTGGATGCACATACTGATAGTAAAGGTGACCCAGAGTACAATTTAAAATTATCTGAGCAAAGAGCCAAAGCAACAGTAGAGTATTTAATCGATCAGGGTATAGAATCCTCTAGATTAGAGTATAAGGGATATGGTTCAACTCAGCTCAAAGTAGATTGTAAGGAGTGCAGTGAGTTAGAAAACGCTATAAATAGACGAAGCGAGTTTATTATTTTAAAGCGATAGTTCTATAGCAGTACTATAGCAAAGAAGGCAAAGGATTGTAATCTTTTGCATTAAAGACAGTATTTGACCTGTTATATCAATGGTTTTACCCATGGAAAAAATAGTTTTAATAGGTTAAGATAATATATGTATCATTTTTGTTGTATATGTCAAAAATGTTATATATGTTTACAGTATTAAAATCTTTAGCTTATGAAAAAAAATATTATGGCTAGATTGAGAAATAGTACTGCATTAATAAAGGCTTTAGAAACTACCGGCTGAGAATGTAAAAGGGAGTGCGGAAGCCACAAGACATTTAAGAAAGAAGGTACTGCAATGCTTGTTACTGTTCCTCATCCTAGAAAAGACTTACCCGAAGGTACTACAAGAGCCATTTTAAAAAGTGCGGGATTAATTTAATTACGTTGTTTGAAGTGGATTAGACTTAATACTTTTATTTACTTTGGTTTTAGAATTAAAGCAAATTACTAAATTTATAGTTTTGTTATATTTGCTTTGACAGTGAGATCAACAAAAAAGTATGGTCAAAATAGTAATATATTATGAAGAAGTTAAGAGTAAGAGTAGAAAAATCCGATGATGGTGTTTTTTGGGGCAATACAGTAGGAATTCCCGGTGTTATCGTAGCAGATGCAAATTCTTTAACACAACTCAAAGAAAACTTAACCACAGCTATTGAACAGACAATTCAAGTTGCTGAACAAGAGAATATTCAGGCTTATAATCAATTAAAGAACGGCATTGAGTTTGAGTTTGATATAGATTTAATGACTTTGTTTGATAAATATGAATTTTTAAATAAATCAGCTATTGCTAAGCGATTAAATATTAATCCTTCTTTATTTAGATCTTATACCTCTAAGAATAGACGTGTATATATTTCTGAAAAAAGAGCAAAAGAAATTGAAAAAGGACTCCATGAGTTAGGAGAGGAGCTTTTAGCAATTAGATTGTGAACAGCGGTTTTTGATTTAGTTAGTCACACAAACATAAAAATGCCCCTTGTAGGGATACCTTAGGGATACTTAAAAAAGTTAAACACTTTACATACTTTAAAAAAGGTAGACACTAGACTTACCCCAAAAAGTTAGATGCTTTTTGGGGTATTTTTATTATATCGATTTAGTTATTAGTACAAAGTGTATTTGGCATAAGAGTAAATCGACTTTTAAGTTGCTATATATTTAAGCCAATACTAATGTTTTAAAACTACATTATAGTTTGTTATTCACCAGATTCTTTTAACAAAATACTAATAACTAGATAGTTTGGTTACTCGGGCTAAATAGTGTATATTGTTTTAATCATTTATTAGTACAAAACAATATTTAATTGTAATTTTAGCCTCCAAACACAACTCTTTTTTATATGAATCCAAAAGTATTACTTACTTCAAAAGAGATTGACATTATTCTACATCGTTTGGCATGTCAGCTAGTGGAAAATCACCTTGATTTTTCCCAGACTCTTCTTATTGGAATTCAGCCACGTGGCCGATTTTTAGCCGAGCGTATCAAGCATATTTTAGAAAGTGAATATCAGATAGCTGATTTATCTTTAGGTTTTTTAGATATTACATTTTTTAGAGATGATTTTAGAAGAAATCAAAAACCACTTGAAGCTAATAAAACACAAATAGATTTTCTAGTTGAGGACAAAAAAGTTGTCTTTATTGATGATGTTCTTTATACTGGGCGTAGTATTCGTGCCGCATTAACAGCTATACAATCCTTTGGAAGACCAAAGCAGATTGAATTATTGGTACTAATTGATCGCCGATTTTCTAGAAATTTACCAATACAGCCTGATTATAGAGGTCGTCAAGTTGATGCCTTTAATAATGAATCTGTAAAGGTACAATGGTCTGAACAAAGTGCTCAGGACTGTGTGTATTTAGAATCACAAGACAACTAAAATATTTAAGAATAGGCAAATCACATGCAATAATGAAAGAATTAAGTGTAAATCATCTTTTAGGTATTAAGTATATTAATGAAAATGATATAAATCTAATTTTTGAAACAGCAGATCATTTCAAAGAAGTAATTAATCGTCCCATTAAAAAAGTACCCTCTTTAAGGGATATTACCATAGCCAATATCTTTTTTGAGAACTCCACTCGTACTAAACTATCTTTTGAATTAGCACAAAAAAGATTGTCCGCTGATGTTATTAGTTTTTCAGCAGCTCAGAGTTCGGTAAAAAAAGGAGAAACACTCATCGATACGGTAAATAATATCTTAGCCATGAAAGTAGACATGGTTGTGATGCGTCATAATAATCCTGGTGCAGCTTATTTTTTGTCAAAAAATGTAAAAGCAAGTATTATTAACGCCGGAGATGGTGCCCATGAACATCCTACTCAAGCACTATTAGATAGTTATTCTATTCGTGAGAGGTTAGGTGATGTGGCGGGTAAAAAAGTAGTTATTGTTGGAGATATTTTACACTCAAGGGTAGCGCTTTCCAATATTTTTGCTTTGCAAAAACAAGGTGCTCAGGTAATGGTTTGCGGCCCCAAAACATTAATTCCTAAGTATATTGCAGAGTTAGGAGTTAAGGTAGAGTCAGATTTAAAAACGGCTTTGAATTGGTGTGACGCTGCCAATATGTTAAGGGTGCAAAATGAGCGACTAGACTATAGCTATTTCCCTTCTACAAGAGAATATGCCCAACAATATGGATTGACCAAAGAGATTTTAGATTCTTTAGATAAGCAAATAATGGTAATGCATCCAGGACCTATTAATAGGGGAGTGGAGATTACCTCTGAAGTAGCCGATAGTGATCAAGCCGTGATCTTAGATCAGGTTGAAAATGGAGTAGCTATTCGAATGGCGGTAATATATTTATTAGCTTCTAAGATAAAGTAATTAATTTTGGCCTTTTTAAATGGCCTATAAAAAAAGGTGTACTATGAAAATTGAGCAAAGAGAAAATTGCGTAATTCTTGTAAACGACCAAGCAGATATTGCCGAGTTTATTAAAAAGATAAACAACCAATACGACCAGAGTTTAGTTGACAAGAACATTATTGTAGATTTAACTCTTCATGCCAAAGACATTCAAGAGAAAAATTTGTTATTGTTTGAACAATTGGCACTAGAGCATAGCCTAAAGGCAAATAAATCCTTTGTGATTGTTATTCATGATGTGAATTTTAACGACTTTGATGGAGATTTGGTGGTAGTACCAACCCTTGTAGAAGCGATAGATATCATTGATATGGATGAGATACAAAGAGATCTCGGATTTTAGTAAAAAATACAATAAAGGCTTAAGAAATTAAGCCTTTTCTTTTTGTTAAAGAGTCCAGTTTTTTGTACATTACAAAGGTAATTTGAAAAAAACTAATAAATTGAAGCTTACCATATTAGGCTGCTATGCCGCTACACCTAGGTCTATTACTAATCCTACTTCACAGGTTTTAGAAATAGCCAATCAAATGTTTCTTATCGATGCAGGAGAAGGCACCCAGGTGCAATTAAGGCGTCGTAAGATTAAATTCCAGCGTATTAATCACATTTTTATATCTCATCTCCATGGGGATCACTTCTATGGATTAATTGGACTTATATCTACTTTTACTTTGCTTAACCGTCAGAGTGATTTACATGTTTATGGTCCTAAGGGTATAAAAGAAGTAATTTTGTTACAACTTCGTTTGGCAAATTCTTTCACCGGTTATAAGCTTTTCTTTCACGAACTCACCAGTAAAGATTCACAGGTGATTTATCAAGATCATAAGGTTAGAGTAACCACGATTCCATTGGATCACAGAGTTTACACTAATGGATTCTTGTTTGAAGAGTTAAGCGATCAAAGAAAATTACGACTAGGGGCTATTATGGATTATGGCATCGATAAGTGCTATTACCAAAAAATTAAAGATGGTAGCGATATTACCCTGGATTCAGGACAAGTCATAAGTAATAAAGAATTAACCTATGACCCAGAAAAAGGACAGAGTTATGCTTTTTGTTCAGATACCAAATACAGTGAGGCTATACTGCCTATTATTCAAGGAGTAGATGTATTGTATCACGAGAGCACGTTTTTAGATTCTGAATCTCACTATACAGAACACACCAAACACAGTACGGCCAAGCAAGCGGCAAAAATTGCTGAGTTAGCTAAGGCTAAAACCTTAATTTTAGGACATTATTCTACGCGTTATTCCGATATTACTCTGTTTAAACAAGAAGCCCAAAGTGTTTTTCAGGGGCAAATACTCAACGCAGATGACGGAACTATTTTTAATTTATAAATAAAATAGAGATATGGAAGATCTTAGTAATTATAGACAAGTATACCAAAAGGATTCTCTCTTAGAATCTCATGCAAATAAGGACCCTATGATGCAGTTTCGCAAATGGTTTGTAGAAGCAGAGCAAAGTAAAACACAAAATGAAGTCAATGCTATGCATTTAAGTACTATTGGGTTGGATGGTTTTCCAAAGACACGAGTTGTGCTTTTAAAAAGTTATGATGAGCAAGGGTTTGTTTTTTATACCAATTATGAGAGTGAGAAATCAAAAGCAATCTTAGATAACTCTCATGTTTGTTTATCTTTTTTTTGGCCAGGGATGGAAAGACAAGTAATCATTAAAGGGCTTGCCGAAAAGGTAAGTGAATTGCAAAGTGATAATTATTTCGATTCCAGACCTCTTGGTTCTCGTTTAGGGGCAATTGCATCGGAACAATCAAAAGTTATTGCCAATTATCAGGTTCTCGAGCAGCGTTTAAAGCAGTTACAAGCCCTGCCTGAAGACAGTATTAAAAGACCATCAAACTGGGGAGGTTTTTTGGTTAGACCAGTTACTATGGAGTTTTGGCAAGGAAGACCTAATCGATTACACGATCGCTTGCTTTACACGATCGATCAGCCAAATTGGCAATGGATAATAGAGCGACTTGCTCCTTAAGAATTTTTAAAATGAAAAAGACAGTAAAATATATATACGTTGTGATCGCCGTTGTCTTTATGATATGGGCTTTGAGTCAACAAGCCAATGGCAATGCTCAGATTTGGGTACAAGTAGTTGCAGTGGCTCTTTTCTTTGGTTTAATGGCAACTTTGATGAGTAAAACAACTAGCAACAATCCGAGTTTACAAAACCCTGGAGAACGAGAGTTTGACAAAGCAATCAAAGAGGATCTTTTAGAACAAGAAGAGCAATCGAACAAGCAATCCAAGGAATAAAAAGATAAACAAATACATTACAATAATGATTAGTAAAGGCGATAAAGTACTAGTTTTAGATGAAGATGAGCAAGGTTTTGTACAAAGCGTATCTGGTGATCAAGTAACCATTGAAACTAAAGATGGCTTTATTTTAAAATATAGCATCAAAGAACTTTTAAAGGTAGAACCTAAAGAAGATAATCAAATAGAAAATGCTACCACTAGAGGTTCAATAGCTGCCTCTTTACAAGATAAGGTAGGTCCTAAAAAACGTAGTTTTGTAAAAGAAAAGCGCTCCAAAAACAGAGATTTCATTTTGGAAGTAGATTTACACATTGAAAAGCTTACCAAGGATTATGCAAGGATGGAAAAGTACGATATGCTTTCTTTGCAACTAGATACCACAAGGAGCCAATTAGAATGGGCGATTGCCAATAGAATTCCTAGGATTGTTTTTATTCACGGTGTAGGTGAAGGGATACTAAAGGCTGAATTAGAATTTCTTTTTTCCCGCTACACAGAGGTAGTAGCCGAGGATGCTAACTATCAAAAGTATGGACTAGGGGCCACACAGGTTTATATTAAGCAAAACGTAAAATAAGCAAAAAGGTTTATGTTCCACTAGAGCATAAACCTTTTTTATTAGTGTGTCGAGCAAGGGTATTAACTATAGGGCAAAAGTACCCAAAAAAAGCTTTTGTACTTAAAGATGTTTATTCAATTTCAGTGTGTCTATGGTGAGGTGGTATAGAGGAAAGTTTCAAAAACTATAGTTCTGTAAATAAGACCAAAGACTGAAGCTAGACGCCCAAAGCCGCCATGTTTTATTTTTAGATAACTTCCAAATACGGCAGCGCGTTGTTTTTCCAGTATAAAGCTAATTTCACAATGTATTGCTATTATGTTGGAAACCATTTTTCTTTATGCTATTTGTAGTGTTTTTTATAAATTTTACTGTCGTACTTTGAAATACCAGAGTTTTTTTTTATGTGCATGCATATAATAAAACGTATGGTAATAAATAAGTTATATCAAAGATTAATCGTTTTATTAAAGTGATAGGGCTTTGGATTTAAAAGGAGGTATTTTGTGTACAAAAGGTTATAGGAAGAGATTTTATATGTATTTTAGAAACTAAATTTATGAAGTAAAAGTTCTAATGCAATAAAAAATGAATATAAACTCTATAGCTAATTATTGGAAAAAATTTCAGGATAACAATCCAGAGTACTAATCTATAAAGCAGCCACAATCGTTTTATTTCTGCGATAATGAACAAGATGCTAATGAGTGCGCTGAATTAGTTTAAAAAAAAATAAAACAAGCCACTTCTCCTTCTGTTTGGTGGTTCCAAAAAAATAAAGAATCTATGCCAAGAGTAGGTGATTTAGCAATCGTTAGAAATTGGTCGGGGGAACCTAAAGCAATAATAATAACCACTAAAGTAGAAATAGTTAAATTCAGAGATATAACTGTTCAATATTGCCAATGTGAGGGGGAAGGTGATAAAAGCTTAGATTACTGGAAAAAAGTACATTGGAATTATTACAAAAACGAAATGAAAAAGTTTGGGGAATATCCAAATGAAATTTTAGCTGAGAAACTAGACAATTTCGAGTCTGTTGCATTTATAAGTTGAATGTAGGAACGTATTATTATGAAAAAATTATTATTATGAAAAAATTATTATTATTAGCAGTACTTTGCTCATTTACATTCGCAAGTGCGAGTAGTTTAAAAGAATCTTCAATAATTATTAATGAAGCAGTAGTTCCTGCAACAATAACTTTGGAGGAAGATCTACAATAAGAATGTTTCCCGCTCTACCTAACATGTTATTTCACCTATTACTGTCCAAATGGAAGCAACTTCGAGCAAGTAATAGAGGATGTAGAATTTTTGGAGTCACAATGCGGGGAATAACGTAATCTAAGCTTATTAATTTAATAGTTATACATCACAGTAATGTGATGCATAACTAAAAATGAAAAATAATGAAGAAATTTATAATACTTTCTATACAATTTATTTGTTTTTGTTGTTGGGCACAAAACACGCAAGATCTAAAAAAAACTATCAGATACGAATACGAATTAACTGCTAAAAGTTCAAAAGATAATCTTAATAATATAAATCAAACGATTTGTGCTCTTGATATTATTGAAAATACTAGTATGTTTTATGATATGAATCAATATGAAAGAAAAAAAATAATGCTGTACGGTAAATCAGATCTACCAAGAGAAGATAAAAGTGCTCTGGCTTTAGCAATTAGACCGGTATTTAAATGGATTGTAATTTCAGAGGATAACAAGAATAAGTACCTATCTTCCTTAGACTCTAAAACTAAATACATGACTATAGAGCCTATAGATGAAATTAAATGGGTAATTGACCCCAAAACTTCTAATTGGAACAACTATACAGTGCAAAAAGCAACTACAACGTACGCAGGAAGAGATTGGAATGTGCTATTTACTCAGGATATACCGGTAAAATCAGGACCATATAAACTCAATAACTTACCAGGTCTTGTTGTTAAAGCATGGGATAGTGAAGAGCATTATGTATTTGAACTTCTAAATAGTAAAGAGGCTGAACTTGATTTAAAAGTAATCGCAGCTGATCAATACCCAGAAACAGATAAGAAGAAAATTAATAAAGCAATACAAATTAATAATAACAAAACAATAAATCAAAGATTTGAAGAACAAGGGATTACTATAGGAGGTGAATCAAAAGAACGTTTTAATATTAAAATAGGAGATGTGGTCAATGACATAGAAAGGATTTAACGAGGCTATCTCATTGAGATACTGAGTACCAACGCACTATGTGTTGCATGTGAAAAAGTATTTAAAATAGACACGACCCAAAAAAGTGAAAAGCATTTTCGAGCGTGTCTATGATAGATCGTTTTGGGTTAGGGTGGTTCTTCCCTACTTTTAGTGATTAATCAGCTAAAGTAGATAACTCTGATAAATTACTGGTAGTTATTCTAAGGATTACTCCATTGGGGTAAACTATTTCATAACCTCCGGTTTTTAAAGCAGCTTGTTTTTCGATAGTAATAAATGCACTCTCACTATCTAAATGGATATTTTGTCTTTGATATTTAATCACCCAATAGCTAAATGTAGGTGCTTTCAAATTTTGACCTTCACAATAAGTAGCTTGTGTTAATCCGCTACGTTTCCAGTTTTCAACATGTTGGAACATCATCGCTTGTTTGCT
Organism: uncultured Flavobacterium sp.; assembly: GCA_947632215.1. Lineage (GTDB taxonomy): Bacteria > Bacteroidota > Bacteroidia > Flavobacteriales > Flavobacteriaceae > Flavobacterium. Next base: position 40,653 of record CANROJ010000007.1, read on the forward strand.
CATAATTATATTATTTACAGGCAAACTTAAGTCCTTATACTAAACTAGGAAAGATGGGGTTGGTCAGGCGGATACGTTATAAGCGCTTTTATATTTCCAATTAAAGGTTGTGTTCTCTCTATTTCTTACACTTTTCCAGAGACATGTTCGAAGGGCATTATCGCGTGATATGAGCCTAATTGTCTTGAAGATTCAAAGGTTTTTAAAAGTATCTCTTATATAGATTAAATATAATGGAGTTAACTTTCTTCTAGCTAAAACCTAGGCAATTTTACTATAAATTTTTTGAATCAGCGTGTAGTGTCCTTTTAAATGCTTGTATATTAGAACAGTGATATTTATTAAACAATAAATTATAAAAGAGGTACATTTAAAGGAGGTATGATAGGTCGGCTGAAGAAATAATCTTCAGCCTCCTACTTGATTGCTATTTAGTCTTCTTGAGCTAAGAAAAATTTCATTGATTTTTTAGGATATTGATCTCTACTTTTTGCACTCGGATTTGCAATAAGAGTTTTGATACTAACTTTGTCTCCTAATTGAAAATTGCTTTGTGCATATTGATAATCTAATAAATAAGGCCCACAGAAGTAATTTCCTTCTGCATCTTTTTCTACAATCCCTTGGAAGATACCTTTTTTAGTTTCTTTTGACATGGCAAATAAATTTATAAAAAGCAAAGATACAACATCCCTATAGTATTAAAGCCTTGGTCTGATAAATAAATGCAACAAAGGCTAAAGTGCAGTCTGTAGATTCGCTGCTTTACAATAGTATTTAAAACTTTAAATAACAAAGCCTAACTCCAAAAGAGGTAGGCTTTATTGGTTATTATGTGTTTGTCTTTATTATTTACTTAAACAAAGACAGTTAAATCTTTATTGTGCAGCTTGCACAATACTAGCAAAATCATCCACTATTAGAGCAGCTCCTCCAATTAATCCGCCATCTACATCTGGTTGAGAAAAGATTTCTTCTGCATTAGAAGCCTTTACACTACCTCCATATAAGATACGGGTTTGGTCTGCTGTGTTTTTATCGTATTTACGCTTTATTTCTTCTCTGATAAAATGGTGAATTTCTTGTGCTTGCTCACTCGTTGCAGTTTGACCAGTACCAATTGCCCATACAGGTTCGTAAGCTATTACAATGTTTTTGAATTCTTGGGCAGATAAGTGAAATAGGCCATCTGTTAATTGGGCAAAAATAACATTGAAATGTTGTTTAGCCTCTCTATCCTTTAACTCCTCTCCAATACAGAAGATTACTTTCATGTTATGTCTTAAAGCAGTATCTACTTTTGCTCTTAGATCAGCGCTAGTTTCACCAAAGTATAATCTTCTTTCAGAGTGACCTAAGATTACTGTCTTAACTCCAACACTAGTTAACATTTGTGCCGATATTTCTCCGGTAAATGCCCCGCCTTCTGCTTGGTGCATATTTTGAGCTGCTACCTTAACAGGTTTGTCTTCTAATAAAGTAGTGGCGCATTGTAAATTGGTAAACGAAGGAGCTATAATTACCTCTACCTTGTCATTGGAAGGTAATTTAGGTAGTAGTTCCTCGATAAACTTTTGTGTCTCTGGATATGTTTTGTGCATCTTCCAGTTACCTGCAACAATTGGCTTTCTCATATTAGTTTAATTTACTTAAGGTTTCTTTTATTTGGTCAAAGCTCTTTTCTGTGGCTCTGTATAAAACAATATTAGAGTCTTTATCCACTACAATGTATCTAGGAATCCAATTAAGATCTATTGATTTTCCAAAATCTCCTTTCATACCTTTAGTGTCCGATAGGAAGTAGTTTTCTCCTTGTAGATTATACTTTTCAATACCTTCGATCCATTTCTCATTAGTCTTATCTAAAGATAAGTAAATATATTTTGTATTTGGAAATTGTTTTTTAAGCTCACTTGCAGGTTCCATTGCTTTGATACAATCTGGACACCATGTGGCCCAAATATCAATTAAAGCAGGACTTCCTTTAACTTTGTCTAGAATATCTTTTAAAGTAACGTTGTCTCCTTGAGTCGTTACAAAGTTTGTCTGTAAAGCTACTTGGTTAAAAGAAGTTGGCTCAGCTTCTTGTTGGGTTTGATCTCCGATTGCAAATTCTGGATCTGCTTGAAGAATTTGTGTTTCAACTTGTTCTGCTTTCTCTTTACATGCTGTAAAGCTCAAAGCTACAAGAGCTAAGGATAATAGTAATTTTCTCATATAGTGTTCTTTTAAGTTATTTTAATTTTACTCTTGGATCCAGGTAAGCATAAATAAGGTCTACCACGATAGTTAAGACAACAAAAGTAGTTGCTATTAATAAGACGGCTCCCATAATTACTGGTAAGTCTAAAGTATTTAGTGCCTCTACGATTTGTTTTCCTAAACCATTCCATCCAAATATATATTCCACAAAAACCGCTCCAGCTAACATGGAGGCAAACCATCCCGAGAGAGTCGTTACCACCGGGTTTAGAGCATTTTTAATACCGTGACGCTCTATGATAGCCCACTTGGTTAATCCCTTGGCCTTTGCTGTTGTAATATAATCTTGGTTAAACACCTCTAAAAGTGAGTTACGCATTAGTTGACACACAACTGCTAGGGGACGAATTCCAAGGACTATACTGGGTAGGATACAATTCTTTAATGCGATGTATTGTCCTTGACCAAAGTCATCTACTTCATATAAACTACCACTCATGGGTAGGGTTGTGTATTTATGCAGGACAAAACCAAATATCCAGGCAAATAATATAGCACTGAAAAACGATGGGATACTCATACCAAAAGTACTAACTAATGCAATAATTCTATCTATCCACGTATTTACAAATACAAAGCTAATAATCCCAAGAGCTATACCAACAACCAAGGCAATGCTTATAGCTATAAAGGCCAGTAGGGCTGTATTTGGTAAAGTTTCCAGTAGAATTTCACTCACATTTTTACCTCTTTTTTGAAAGCTTTCTCTAAGATAGGGAAGTTTTACAAAAACTTGATGGTCTTTGGTTTGAAATAATGTAAACCCTTTATACTTTCCATTGTCATAGGTATAGTCCACCGGGTTTTTACTGTGTAACGATACTGGAGATAAATCGTTTAAATACAGTCCATATTGTTCTAAAGGGCTTTTATCAAAGCCAAATTTCTTATGAATAGCCTCTAATTGTTGGGCAGATTCATTTTGATCAAGCATCATTTTAGCAGGATCCCCTGGAAGGATATTAAATAGAAAAAACACAACGCTGACCACCCCGAAAAGAGTAGCTAAAGCATATAGGATTTTTTGTAATAAATAAACAATCAAGGTTTTATAGGTTTAGTTTGTCTAAATCGTTATAATGGCTTTTTGCTGTAATGACTCCATTTTCAAGTAAAACAATACTAGGGTTAGCACGCTCAATAGTCTTTAATGTAGTCCCATCACAGGTGTAATATTCAAAAGGTAAATTATAGGTTTGAATGTTTTGTTGGGTAATTTGATCATCTGAGGCAGTTAGTCCTACTACTTTATAACCACTTACAATAGCCTTGTTTGCAAAGTCTCTGATTTTTTGCATTCCCTTAGGATCTGCTCTATGTAAGTCATAGGTGACAATTAAAGCTAGTTTAGGTTCTTGCATTAATTCATGGGTATAATCAAAGCCATCTTTATCCATGGTAAAATCATGGATCGCAGGTATATATCCTTGCTCAATCATTTTGTCTGTTCGGCGCACAAAACTAGCTCCCTGAGGTATAGAGGAAAGCTCTTTATCGCTAAAGGCTACCTCTTTTCCGTCTACTAGGTAATAGAAGGTCATCTCAAATTTACTTACTGGAGCACCTTGTGGGATCTCCATACTTTCTATAATGTTTGTGCCTACCTTATATACTCTAAAGTCCTTTAATGGTAAATGATTCAGTACCCAGTAACCTAACAAACTGCATCCAAGTAGAGTTGCTAACATTATTAAAAATCTTGTCTTAGCCTTAAAGCATCTTCCTGTTTTAGAGGAGTTAAACAATAGGATAAGAATCAGTATTAGTAAAAAGATATCTTTTATAAAACTTTGCCATGGAGTTAATGCAATAGCATCTCCAAAACAACCACAATCTGTAACTTTATTAAAATAGGCAGAATAAAAAGTTAAGAAACTAAAAAACACTATCATCACAAAAAGTAACCAAATGGTAAATTTTCGCATAAACCCAATTAGCAAAGCCACCCCAAGTAAAACTTCGGCTATAACCACAAATAAAGCGATAGACAAGGCATGGGGGTAAAGACTCGGAAGGTCTAATACTCCTTGGGAAAAGTATTCCTCTAATTTAAAGGAAAACCCTATTGGGTCATTTAGCTTTATTAGTCCGGAGATTATAAAAAGAACCCCTACGAAAAATTGGGACAGTTTGGTGATGATTTTCATTGGTTGGCTAGCTTAAGGTTGGTAGTTAGTTTGTTTTATCTAAATGTATCATGGCAAAAACGGCATAATTTATCATGTCTTGGTAATTTGCATCAATACCTTCGGATACTATAGTTTTTCCTTTGTTGTCTTCTATTTGTTTTACTCGAAGTAGTTTTTGTATGATTAGATCTGTTAAGGAGCTGACTCTTAAATCTCTCCAAGCCTCACCGTAATCGTGATTTTTATTCTCCATTAACTCCTTTGTCAGTTTAACCTTCTGGTCATAGTATTCTATGGCTTGCTCAGGAGTTAAATCAGGATGTTTTGCTACTCCTAAATCTAAGTTAATTAAGGCCATTACGCAATAATTGATAATGCCAATAAATTCAGAGCTTTCATCCTCTTGAATCTTTTGTACTTCATTGTCTTGTATACTGCGTATGCGCTGAGCTTTAATATAGATTTGATCGGTTAAAGAACTTGGGCGTAAGATACGCCAAGCACAGCCGTAATCTTGCATTTTGCGTAGGTATAAATCTCTGCAAATTGTAATTACTTGGTCATATTGGATAGAAGTAGCGTTCATTTGAATTATATTTGTCTTATATTTTTTCAAAAATACTAATAAAAGTAGCCCTTTGAAAGGCCTACTTGTATTTTTAGAAAAATCTCAGTAGTTAAATGTACAAAAAACAAACGCATATAGCACAATGACAATAAATTGTAAGGGTGAATTAATAGATTTAACAGATCCTAAGATCATGGGGATTTTAAATATTACTCCTAATTCCTTTTTTGATGGAGGAAAGTATAAAACCGATACAGAATTTTTAAAGCAAACCGAGCTCATGCTAGAGCAAGGAGCTGATTTTATTGATTTGGGAGCTTACAGTTCCAAGTCTGGAGCAGATTTTGTTTCACAAGAACAAGAATTAGCTCGTATGATTCCAATTGTGGAGCTTTTAGTTAAAGAGTTTCCTTCCATTATTCTTTCCATTGATACCTTTCGCGCCGAAGTAGCTAAACAAAGCGTGCAGAGTGGAGCTGCAATAATAAATGATATTTCAGCCGGGGAATTAGATCCCGATATGCTCAGTGTGGTAGGCCAATTAAAAGTGCCTTATATTCTAATGCATATGAGAGGAAATCCCAATACAATGCAATCCATGACAGATTATAAGGATATTACTTTAGAAGTAATACAATATTTATCTCAAAGAGTGGCTTTGGCCAGAGAAAACAATATTGTAGATATTATTTTAGATCCTGGTTTTGGTTTTGCAAAAACCACACAGCAAAATTATGAGCTAATGAATAAAATGGAACTTCTAGAAGTGTTCGAACTTCCTTTATTAGTTGGTATTTCTAGAAAAACCATGATTCATAAGCTCTTAGAAATTACCCCAGAAAAAGCTCTTAATGGCACAACAGTACTAAATACTATTGCCTTGCAAAAAGGAGCTAATATTTTAAGGGTTCACGATGTCTTGGAAGCAGTTCAGACAAAGAAAATATTAAAAGCATTGAGTATATGAAAAAAGCAACCTTCTTATTTTTGAGTTTAACGGTTCTGTGTGCTTGTAATCGCAAGCAATTACACTTAACAAGAGCCTCTTTTACCGATGTAGAGTTAGTCGATAATCATTCGCCGGTATATTTTGAAGTAGATCCAGATTCTAAAGAAATGGTAGTCAACCAGGATAATAGAATATCAAATACCAATTATATAATGTCTGTTCAAAGGGACTTGAATATAGAGCAAGTAGCCCAAAAAGTAATGGAGATTAAACAAAGAAAGTACGATCAAGAAGGCAATATGCATGCCGATAGTTTACAGATATATTATAGTTACGCCGATACCTTAAATAAAAACTTAGCCTTTTTCGGGGCTAAAGAAATTGATTTTGGCTTTCAAGGACCAAGTTCATTAGAGAATTTGATATATGTAAAAAATAAAGATACCATACTTGTGCAAGGATACCCCTTTAGTTGGAATGATTTTAAAGATCACCTTCCACAAAGCGATTCCCTACAATTGGGAATTAATGCCAAACAAGATTTTGAAACGTATCTACAGGTTCGCTTAAAACTTAGACAAGATAGTTTGGAGACACGTTTTTCTAATCAAGATTTAGTTTATTAAATACCCTATTTTAAAGGGTATTTACCTTATTGGTGGTGATATGGTTCGTTGGCCAGGATAGTGAAACCTCTGTAGAGTTGTTCAATGACAAACAAACGTATCATTTGATGGGAGAAGGTCATCTTAGAGAAAGATATTTTTCCCTTGGACGCGTTATATACCTCTGGCGAAAAACCATATGGCCCACCAATGACAAAAACTAGGGTTTTAATACCTGCATTCATGCGTTTTTGTAACTCTTGAGAAAATCCAACACTGGTAAAGTCTTTACCGTTTTCATCCAATAAGATTAGGTAATCTGTTGGGGTTATTTTAGAGAGTATTAATTCACCTTCCTTTTGTTTTTGTTGACTTTGAGATAAGTTCTTGACATTTTTTATATCTGGAATAATTTCTAAATCAAATTTCACATAAAAATTTAATCGTTTTATATAATCCTCCATCAAAGCAAGTAAGGGTTTGCTATCTGTTTTTCCTACAGCTATCAGTCTTATGTTCATTGTTTTTTTTGCAAAAGTAAAGTTTTACCCTGGCTAGGACAAATTAATATTGCTATGGATTAGGCTTATTAATCAAAGTCAGTCATCTAGAGATTTATTTAGCCTTTAAGTCTAGGTAAGTAAACTTCGTTTTTGTCAAAAATGTTAGGGTTTTGTTTCAAATAATACTAATACATAGCGTTTTGTGTTTGATTTTTTCTTGTTTTAAAGATGTATTTAAAGTATTTTTAAATAAAAAATCATGGATAAATTACACAGTAAAGTAGTTTTTAAGAACTTTGATGAACTACAAAAACACAGTTTAGCTAAGACGGCGCCATTTGCATGTACTTCTCTTATTGTTAAAGATACTAGTGATAATGTATATCATGGTAGAACAATGGAGCATACCTTTGGCGAAGGCTTATCTAGTTTAACCTACTATCCTAAGGGCTTTAATTTTCAGCACTTAGCTCCCGATAAATCCAAGGGGCTAGCTTACCAGGCAAAATATCCAATATTGGCTATAACTACACCGATTAGTATTTATGACCCAAAGTGTGCTATGCAAGGTTTAAACCAAGCAGGTTTATCCTTTAGCTTAAATGTATTGTATGGGGACCCCTTAACAGATTTAACACCAAAACAATATCCTAATTCGGTGCCATTTGCATCGTTTGGCCAGTGGGCTCTTGCTAATTTCTCTAGGGTAGAAGAATTGAAATTAGCCCTTAGCCAACAGGTGTGTTTTTGGAGTGAAGAATTAGAGTTAGTTGGAGGGTTAAAGACTCCTTTTCACTTTATAGTCTATGACAAAACAGGTCAGAGTGTTGTGGTAGAAGTTGATAAAGGAGCCTTAATTGTCTATGATAATCCAACGGGGGTGTTAACCAATGAACCAGAATTCCCTTGGCATGTTGAAAACTTAAATAATTATACTAATATGAGCAATGTCGGTATTACTCAGGCCCATATTAACGGAATTACTTTAAGACAAGTAGATTGTGGAATAGCTACAAGTGTTTTACCTTCGTCTACCAATTCAGTAGGCCGATTTGTCAGAGCTTTTTTTTATAGTTCTTTTGCAAACAAAGTAGATGACCCTGATCTGCAAATAGCAGAGCTGGCACATGTGATGAGTAATTTTGATCGTCCAAAAAATATTACCACTCAGTTTGTGGTATCTAAAGAAAACCCAGATAACCCAAAGAGGGTCTCTGAGTTTACCCTATGGATTGCTTTGAGTGATTTGTCTAGGGGTAAATTATATATACGTCTATATGATCATTTAAATTATAAAGAGTTTAGCTTTGAGCAATTTAGCCAAGAAAATGATGTAGTTACCACTTTACTTGTTTAGCCTTAAAGACAACTCCCACTTGTAAATAAGTCCTACCTATAAAGAAAACTAAGAGCTTTAAGTTAAATCAATCTAAGGGATGTAAAGTTTTTTTAGTGTGTTTTTTAAGCCATAAAGCCTCTGAGCTCAAGTGATTGTTATATATTGCAAGGACTTATTTAATTAGATAAATTATGAATAAAATAGTTGTTTGGGGCTTTTTGGTTTGCAGTAGTTTTTTGCAGTGTATTGCCCAAGAACCTTTGGAATATAAAAACGGGCTTATCGTTACTGCTCATCCGTTGGCTAGTCAAATTGGAATCGATATTCTAAAAAAAGGTGGTAACGCAGCCGATGCCGCCGTAGCCGTAGAACTGGCTCTTGCGGTGGTTTATCCAAACGCTGGTAATATCGGAGGAGGTGGTTTTATCGTATATAGAAGTCAAGATGGCAAGGTACAGAGCCTGGATTATAGAGAGAAAGCACCCTTGGGTGCCACACAGGATATGTATTTGGATTCAGATGGTCAAGTAATAGAAGGTTTAAGTCTACATGGGGGCTTATCTGCTGGTGTACCTGGTACTATTGCTGGTATGGAAGAATTACATAAAAAATATGGATCTCTACCTTGGAGCGAATTAGTTCAACCAAGTATAGATTTAGCTATTAATGGATTTGAAATTACTGGTAAACAAGCCGCAGAATTAACTAAGCACGCTGAGTTATTTGAAAAATATTCTACCCAAGAGAACGTTTTTAGCGCCAAGGCAAATTGGCAAGAGTCAGATTTATTAGTGCAACAGGACCTGGGGAATACCCTGATGAGAATTCAAAGCAAGGGTCGAGATGGTTTTTACAAAGGTCAGACAGCAGATTTGATTGTTCACGAGATGCAACGTGGTAATGGAATGATAACAGCAAAAGACTTAGAGCAATACCAGGCTATTTGGCGCAGTCCAATTATTGGATATTATAAGGATTATAAGATTATTTCTATGCCACCTCCAAGTAGTGGTGGAATAGTCTTGGTTTCTTTGTTTAATGCTGTGGAGCCATATAATTTAAGTAAATGGGGATTTCAAAGTTTAAAAACCGTACAGGTTATGGTGGAGGCCCAAAGAAGAGTGTACGCCGATAGAAGTGAATTTTTTGGCGATCCAGATTTTGTGAATATTCCACAAACACAATTACTAGAACCTTCTTATATAAAACAAAGAATGGCTTCTATGGACTTTGATAAAGCTACCCCAAGTGAGAAGGTCAAACCAGGGGAATTTCCAACTTATGAGTCACCACAGACAACGCACTACTGTATAGTGGATAAGTGGGGGAATGCCATTTCAGCCACTACTACCTTAAATGGATCTTATGGTTCTCACGTTGTAGTAGCAGGAGCTGGTTTTATTTTAAACAATCAAATGGATGATTTTTCCATCAAGCCAGGGGTTCCTAATATGTACGGTTTAGTTGGAGGAAAGGCAAACGCTATCGCTGGGAGTAAGCGCATGTTATCCTCGATGACTCCCACAATTGTTGAAAAGGACGATTCCTTATATATGGTGGTGGGTACACCAGGGGGATCTACAATTATAACTTCTGTTTTTCAGACAATTTTAAATGTGATTGACTTTGGTATGGATATGCAACAAGCCGTTAGTGCACCAAGATTCCATCACCAGTGGTTACCTGATCAAATAGACCTAGAGCAAAAGGCTATTTCTGAAAAAGTTAGACAGGAATTAGAAGCCAAAGGTTATAAGCTTAGCCCAAGAGGTAATTATGGAAGAGTGGAAGGAATATTGGTTAATCCTAATAAGACTTATCAAGGTGGAGCCGATCCTAGAGGCGATGATACTGTGGTAGGCTATTAAGGCATAGCATAAAATAGTGGTAAAAGTAAAACATAACAAAATAACAAAAGGGGCTCTTTACTCAAGATAGCCCCTTTGTTATTGGTTGCTGTATGTTTTTTTAGTAGAACTCTCCTAATTCTATAATAGGTTTTGTAAAGGAAACTTCTTGGAAGATATCTTTGTTGAATACCGTGTTAACTAAAGATATATCGTATTTCAATTGTCTTTCTCCTTCTATAGGTTGTGTCCATGTAGCACTAATGTGAATTTCTCCACTTGTAGCATTCCAAAGTTCAAGCAAAGTATTTATTGTTGCTTGTGAAGTTCCTGGTATATCTCCTGGATATTGACAAACTTGATCTAAATTAATACCAGTTCTTCTGTATTGCTTAAAGCTAACTTTTCTTTGTTGAGTGATAGGCAATATTAAAGGAGTTTGTGTACTATCTCTTGGCAGATCCTCCTGAGTTAAATCAATCACAAGAGCTTCTTTATCCGAAAGAGCAAAGAATTGCTCTTGACAAGAGTAACTTGCAAAGGCTGATCGGCTGTCTTGGTTTACAAAATTAAAATCAAGTTTTGTTTCTTGGTAGTTGTTTGTTCCAAAAAACATTCTGTCGTACTTAATATTAGTTTGCTCATCAACAAAGTTGATGTTCAATAAATAAAATACATACTGGTAAGTTAAAAACACAGAAGCTTGAGGGTCCGAGCTATCATATCTTAAATTAAGATTTCTATCTATATTTACGGTTCCTCCTGGTGAAGCTACAATACTCTTTATTACATTAGGAAAAGGTAAAGAAGGTATATTACAGATATTTTGACTATCAATTTTATCGGCGTATTTACGATATTCTAAAGACGTGGATTGTCCATCAATTTGTGTTTGTACACTTTTTAATGTAGGATCTTTCATGATGTTTTCTACATCTATTTGAAGGATCAAAGCCTCTTGTTGCTGAATTTTATAGAAAATTTTCTCTGTTCCAGGGTTGGTACATTTACTTACCGTGTTTTGTGCCGAGAAATCAATGTCGTTATAAATTAAGTCTCCATCATTACATGAAGATAGTAGTATTGTTGCAACTAAGGTTATAGCTGTTAAAAACTTTTTCATTTTTTTTATCTTAAATCAAGTCAGACAAAAATAGTTTTTTATTTGTATATAAATGCATTTATACACCTACAAAAGCTTATTTAATTATCTTTACCTGATCACATAAGTATCGATTTAAATTTTTTTTATGAATCAATCCTCTATTAAAACAAATTATGGCGGCCTTTACACCCTAGTAGTGGTCTTTTTCTTTTGGGGCTTTTTTGCTGCCGGAAATAGCATATTTATTCCATTTTGTAAAGATTTCTTTGCTTTGGATCAGTTCCAGAGTCAATTAATAGATTTTTCTTTCTATACAGCTTATTATACAGGAGCTCTTTTGATGTTTTTGTACAGTTCGATTACCAAAGTTGATTTGATAAGAAAATGGGGATATAAAACCTCGATTGTCTACGGGCTTTTATTTTCTGTTTTAGGGGCAATTTCAATGGTTTGGGCCGTTAGTGTTAGTCTATATGTTGCTTTACTGGTAGGATTGTTTATTGTTGCTTTAGGATTTTCCTTACAACAAATTGCAGCTAACCCCTTAGCCATTTCTTTAGGAGATCCAAAAACAGGAACCTCTAGAGTTTCTCTAGCCGGAGGTATAAATTCCCTGGGAGGTACCATTGGTCCTTTATTGATGGCTTTTGTGCTTTTTGGAACCACAAAGGGTATTTCAGATCAGGACATAAAACACCTTTCTTTAGATAGTATGGAATGGCTCTATATGGGAGTGGGTGGGCTTTTTATTCTAGCAGCTTTACTTTTTTACTTTTCTAAGAGTATTCCCAAAGGAATCTCTAAAGAGAAAATGGAGCCAGCTAAAAAAGCTCTGGGGCTTTTACTAACCATGAGTGTCTTACTTGTAGGAGTGTTCTCCTATGTTTTTTATACCTATACAACTAAAGAGCATCATCAGATTGTAGCCCTTGAACAGCAAAAAGAAGTAGCTCTAAGAGATAGTTCAGTTTCCCAAAGTGTAGTCGAGCAAATTAATCAGGCCATTATTGACTTACAAGTGCCTTTAGATAATCAAAGAATTATATTTCTATCTCTTGGTTTAGTTATTATCGCCTGCTGTATTGCTTATGCTTATAAAGGAAGTAAGAACAACCCTGCTGGTTGGGGAGCAATGGCTTATCCACAGTTACTCTTGGGAATGTTTGCCATTTTTTGCTACGTAGGAGTAGAAGTTGCTATAGGTAGTAATTTAGGTGAATTACTTAAACAACCAGAGTTTGGTTCATTGCAATCCTCACAGATTGGACCTTATATCTCCATGTATTGGGGAAGTTTAATGATTGGCCGCTGGGCAGGAGCGGTGAGTGTTTTTAATTTGCGCGCGATTTGGCGTAATATATTGCTAATCGTAGTGCCTTTTATTGCTTATTTCGTGGTGCTTTTTGCCAACGAAATAGCTGGAAATGATATGAAACCACTTTACTATTACAGTATCTGTGTGGTTATTCAAATTGCTTTTAGCTTTTATGCTAATAATAAGAGTGCTAGAACAATGATTCTTTTTAGTTTATTTGGTGTAGTAGCTATGTTAGTTGGTTTATTTAGTAGTGGAACTTTGGCTATTTACAGTTTTCTAGCAGGAGGTTTAGCATGTAGTATTTTATGGCCGGCTATTTTTAATATTGCCATTATGGGATTGGGTAAGTATACTGCTCAAGGATCCTCTTTTTTAATTATGATGATTTTAGGTGGAGGAATTATTCCTCCAATACAGGGAAAGGTGGCCGATATGATAGGTATTCACAATTCTTATGTGGTTAGTTTGTTGTGTTTTGTGTATCTATTAGTATTTGGATTTGTTGCCGCTAGAGTGTTAAAAGCACAAAATATAAGAATTGATGAGTTGAATTAATTTTATTGAAAATATTTTTAAAAGATGTTATTATTCAAAAACTTGAAATCATTTTTAGATTTATTACATTTGCATTGCCCAAAACAAAAAAATATTATTACCAATCTTAAAAAAAGAATAAAATAAATCAATACTAAAATGGAACACATATATTTAGATAATGCCGCCACAACTTCTGTAAGACCAGAGGTTATTGATGAAATGGTAAAAGTTTTGAGAAATGATTATGGTAATCCCTCTTCAACTTATGCTATCGGTAGGCATGCTAAGGCGTTAATGGAGAATGCAAGAAAAAGTATTGCCAAGGCTTTTAATGTTAGTTCTTCTGAAATTATTTTTACCTCTTGTGGAACAGAGGCAAATAACTGGATTTTAACTAGTGCTGTTCGCGATATGAAAGTAGAGCGTATTATTACTTCTAAATTGGAGCATCACGCGGTTTTAAATACAATCAAACAACTACAACAAGCCTATGGAATTCAAGTAGAGTACTTGGATATCTTAGCCGATAGCCAAATCAACTATGAACAATTACAAAGGCTAGTTCAGCAAAATGATAAAAAAACTCTAGTTAGTTTAATGCACGTGAACAATGAGGTAGGAACAGAATTAGATTTACAGCGTGTAGCAGATTTATGCAAAGACAATAATTGTCTGTTTCATTGCGATACAGTTCAATCTGTTGGTAAAACACAAATTGATTTAGAGAAGCTTCCTATTGATTTTATTGTGGCTAGTGCTCATAAATTTCACGGACCCAAGGGCATTGGTTTTGCTTTTATTCGCAAGAATAACATCCTGCGTCCTGTGATATTTGGAGGAGAGCAAGAAAAAGGACTTCGCGCAGGTACAGAGGGTGTTCATCAAGTAGTTGGGATGGCTAAAGCCTTAGAAATGGCCTATGAGTTATTAGATAAAGAAAGAGAACATATTACCAGCTTAAAACAATATTGCAAAGAAGAACTAATCAAGGTTTATCCAGAAGTTAAATTCAATGGTAATGGAGTAGGGTTTTACAATATTGTAAGTGTTCTTTTGCCTTTATCCCAAGAGAAAGCTGCTATGATGCTTTTTCAATTAGATATGAAAGGTATAGCAGTTTCTAGAGGAAGTGCTTGCCAAAGCGGTAGTCAAAAACCTTCTCATGTATTAGCCCAATTTTTATGTGAAGAAGATTTGAAAAAACCGAGTCTACGACTCTCTTTTTCTCACGAAAACACAAAAGCAGATATCGATGCTTTAATATCTGTACTACAAACAATATAAAAAGTGAAAATCTACTATGAAAATAGTAGATTTTTTTATTTTTATTGCTAAATAAATGCTAAATGAATTAATCCTAAATCTAATAGTATTTTGATTGTTTAAGCCAAACATTAGCAGTAAATTTGCGCAAACAACACACTTTTTATGAATTCTAATAATAGATACGCACTTCGCGGTGTTTCTGCGGAAAAAGAAGACGTTCACAACGCTATTAAAAACATTGATAAAGGATTATTTCCAAAAGCATTTTGTAAAATAATACCAGATCACTTAACTAATGACGATCAGTATTGCCTTATTATGCATGCCGATGGAGCAGGAACTAAGTCCTCTTTGGCTTATATGTATTGGAAAGAGACCGGAGATTTATCTGTATGGAAAGGTATAGCTCAGGATGCTCTTATTATGAATATTGATGATTTACTATGTGTAGGAGCTACCGATAATATTCTTTTATCTTCTACCATAGGACGTAATAAAAATTTAATACCAGCTGAGGTTATTTCTGCTATTATTAATGGAACACAGGAGTTAATTGAAGAATTGAGCAAATTCGGAGTTACTATCCATTCCACAGGAGGAGAAACAGCAGATGTTGGAGATATTGTAAGAACCATAATCGTTGATTCTACTGTAACAGCTAGAATGAAGCGAAGTGATGTGATTGACAATGCTAATATCGCACCTGGAGACGTAATTGTAGCATTAGAGTCTTTTGGACAAGCTACTTATGAGCATAAATACAACGGTGGAATGGGAAGTAATGGACTTACTTCTGCAAGACATGACGTTTTTGATAATAGTTTAGCTCAAAAGTATCCTGAGAGTTACGATAGTGCTGTTCCAAAGGAGTTGGTATATTCTGGTAAAGTAAAATTGACAGACCCAGTGGAAGGTTCTCCAATTGATGCAGGCCAATTAGTGCTTTCACCAACAAGAACATATGCCCCAATTATCAAAGCGATTTTAGATAAATACAATCAAGAACAAATTCACGGAATGATTCATTGTAGTGGTGGAGCTCAAACAAAAATTTTACACTTTATAGATAATTTGCATATTATCAAAGATAATATGTTTGAGATTCCAGCATTATTTAAACTAATTCAAGAGCAAAGTAATACCGATTGGAGAGAGATGTACCAGGTCTTTAATTGTGGGCATCGTATGGAGTTGTACGTTAAGGCTGAGGTAGCACAGGATATTATCGCTATTTCAGAATCGTTTAACGTTAAGGCTCAAATTATTGGAAGGGTAGAGGAATCTGCTTCTAAGAAGTTAACAATTTCATCGCCTTACGGAACTTTTACTTACTAATTTAAAGCTCAAACAAACCTATCTATGTCCAGACTATTAGCCATTGACTACGGTCAAAAGCGCACAGGTATTGCCGTAACTGACCCATTGCAAATCATTGCATCTGGACTTACCACTGTAGCTACCACTGAACTTATGTCCTTTTTGAAGGATTATTTATCCAAAGAAAACGTCGAGAGAATCATCATAGGTGATCCTAAGCGTTTAAATGATGAGCCTTCGAGTATAAGTGAGTTGATCAATAGTTTTGTAGTAAAATTAAGTAAAGAATTTCCTGAAATTCCAATTGAGAGAATGGATGAGCGTTTTACTTCTAAAATGGCTTTTCAAACGATGATTGATAGTGGATTGAAGAAAAAGCAAAGGCAAAATAAAGCTCTAATTGATGAAATTGCTGCTACTATAATCTTACAAGATTATATGAACAGATAATTAAGATATTATCTGTTTTTTTAATAGAATATTATCTTTTACCTAGCAAAGAATAAACTAATTTTGTAGAAAAATAAACCAAAAAAAATGTCAAGCATACAAAAAACTGAGGTAGATGTTGTTTTAGTGGGTGCTGGTATAATGAGTGCCACACTGGGTATCCTACTGAAAGAACTAAATCCAAATTTCAAAATACAAGTAATTGAGCGTTTAGATAAACCAGCATTAGAAAGTTCAGACGCAATGAACAATGCAGGTACCGGACATTCGGCGTTTTGTGAATTAAACTATACGCCCCAGAAATCAAAGGGTAATATAGATGCAAGCAAAGCAATTAATATTGTAGAACAATTTGAAGTTTCTCGGCAGTTTTGGGCATATTTAGTTGAGAAAGGTGTTTTAAAGCAAGCTTCTTCTTTTATTCACTCGGTTCCACATATGAGTTTTGTATGGGGGGAAACTAATGTAGACTTTTTGAAAAAACGTCACCAAGAGTTATTAAAGTATCCTTTATTTCACGGGATGGAATTCTCACAAGATGCAACTAAAATAAAACAATGGGCACCGCTTTTAATGCAAAATAGAGTTGAAAATCAGCCCTATGCAGCTACTTATATGCCTTATGGTACAGATGTGAATTTTGGTGTTTTGACGCAACAATTATTTGCTTTTATGCAAACCCAAGAGAACTTTAATATTAACTTTGGTACCGAGGTTAACGATATTAAAAGAAATCATGATAAATGGAGTGTTTCTTGTACGGACCAAAAAACAGGACAAAAGAAGCAAATAGATGCTAAATTTGTTTTTGTTGGTGCCGGAGGAGGTGCAATCTTACTTCTTCAAAAAGCCGATATTCCAGAAAGTAAAGGTTTTGGAGGATTCCCAGTAGGAGGACAGTGGTTAGTGTGTAGAAATCCTGAGATAGTTAATAAGCATATGGCTAAGGTATACGGACAGGCTTCAGTTGGAGCACCTCCAATGAGTGTACCTCACTTAGATACTCGTTTTATCGAAGGTAAGAAATCCTTATTATTTGGACCTTATGCTGGCTTTTCTACTAAGTTCTTAAAAACAGGCTCTTATATGGATTTGTTTAAATCTTTAGAACTTAACAATATTGGACCAATGTTGGGTGCAGGACTTCGCAATATAGATTTAACTAAGTATTTAATTGGTCAAGTTCTACAAAGTAAAGAAGCTCGTTTACAAGCATTGAAAGATTATTTCCCTGATGCTGATCCAAAAGATTGGACTTTAGAGCAAGCAGGACAACGTGTACAGGTAATTAAAAAAGATCCAAAAACGCAAAAAGGAATCTTGCAATTCGGTACAGAAGTAGTAAGTGCTAGTGACGGTAGTATTGCTGCCTTATTAGGAGCTTCTCCTGGAGCATCTACTTCTACTTCAATTATGTTGAAATTATTGAAAAAGTGTTTTCCAGAGCAGTATGCTTCTGTAGAATGGCAAGATAAATTAAAGCAAATGATACCTTCTTTTGGTGTCAAATTAAACCAGGATCCAGCTCTAGGAAATACCGTAAGAGACAATACCTCTAAAGTATTAGAATTGTATCCATATAATAAATAATAAAGAATATATTTTATATACCAACAAGGCAATAAGACTATTAAAAGTAGTTTTATTGCCTTGTTTTATTTTATTTAAACCCCAGTTGTGTTAGGCTGGATATCTCTTTAGTAAAACTTAATTTTAAGTCATTAATACTGTTGTAGTTTATTTTTTAAAAGAATAGATTTATATTGTTATTTGTTTTAATTTATTGTAAATTGTAAAGGCTATTAACCTAATCAAAATAAAATATAATGAGTAATCTAGACAATTCGGCTGAACAATTAAAAGATCAATTAAACCAAGCTATCGAGCAAACTAAAGATACAGTATCGGATTTTGCGGATCAAGCCAAACAAGCTGCAGGTGATTTATGGGATAAATCAAAACAAGCTGCTTCAGTCTTGGGAGATACTTTGAGTCAAACTGCTGATCAAGCCAAAGATGTTGCAAATTTAGCTGCTCAAGTAGGTAGTGATACTGCCCAAAGTACATTAGATAGAGCTGCTATTTTAGCCGATCAAGCAAAAGAACAAGTACAAGATGTGAGTGCTATTGTACAAGATAAGGTAAAGACTACTTTGGATCAAGCAAAGCAAAAATCAGATTTTTTTGTTGATAAACAAGTCAATGAGAATTTAGACAGTTAATAGTATTTTCATAATTATATTAGTTTTTAAAAAGGCTATTATCATACATTATTATGGTAATAGCTTTTTTTTGTTTGCTTACTCCAACCAAAAGAAGCTTTGTTGATTTTAGATAAAGTTTTTTTCTTGTAAATTCAGTGATGTGTGTTTTATTACAAAACAAAGGATTTTAATGTTGTTTTTATTTTTTGGGTTGACCTTAAGAATGAGTTACTTAAAAGTGTTACTCTCTATAATTACACTTTATTCTATTTTAAGTCTTAGAAAATTGCTAAACTTGTAGTAAATAGAATTTATATGGCAGGCAATACATTTGGTAATCGCTTTAGAGTTACCACATTTGGAGAATCTCACGCAGAGGCTATTGGTGGAATCATCGATGGGTGTCCTAGTGGGATTGTTTTGGATTTAGAAGCTATTCAAAAAGAGATGGATAGAAGAAAGCCAGGACAAAGCAAAATTGTAACTCAGCGTAAAGAAGAGGATAAGGTGCGTTTTTTATCGGGTATTTTTCAAGGAAAAACTACCGGAACTCCAATTGGTTTTATTATTGAAAATACCAATTCAAAAAGTGCCGATTACGATCATATTAAAGATATTTATCGTCCTAGTCATGCCGATTATGTGTATGATAAAAAATACGGTCATAGAGATCACCGTGGAGGAGGACGTAGTTCTGCTAGGGAAACTGCAAGTAGAGTGGTGGCCGGAGCTATCGCTAAACAAGTATTAAAAGATATAAAGATTACTGCTTTTGTGCAAAGTGTAGGCCAAGTTAAGGTAGAAAAGCCCTACCAAGACTTAGACTTTGATAATATTGAAAATAATCCAGTGCGTTGTGCTTGCCCTATTAAGGCTGTGGAAATGGAAGATTTAATTAAAGCAGTTAAAAAGGATGGTGATTCCATTGGTGGAGTTATACAGTGTGTGGTGCAGAATGTGCCAGTTGGATTAGGAGAGCCGGTTTTTGATCGTTTAGATGCTGAATTAGCTCGAGCTATGTTGAGTATCAATGCTGTTAAAGCAGTGGAGTTTGGACTTGGTTTTGCAGCTACCCAATTAAGAGGAAGCCAGCACAACGATCAGATTCTACCAACAGGAAAGACCCTAACTAACAACGCTGGTGGTATTGTAGGAGGTATTAGCAATGGTATGGATATCTATTTTAATGTTGCCTTTAAACCTACGGCTACTTTAATGAAAGACCAAAATAGTATAGATGTACATGGTCAGGCTGTTATTGTCAAAGGAAAAGGACGTCATGATGCTTGTGTCTTACCTAGGGCAGTACCCATAGTTGAGGCAATGTGTGCGATGGTTCTACTTGATATGTATATCGAGCAGTTTGGTTTTAAAAAACTAGAGAATCAGTAGTGTAATATTACTAGAGGTAAGGAAACACTAAGTATAAAAAAATCCTGACTCTCTGATTTTAGACTTAAGCCTCAAATCAGAGAGTCAGGATTTTTTTGTGGTTGTATCTCTCTGTAAACTTTATAGCTAGCTCCCCGGTAGGCTGGTTCTAATATCTAATAAGCATTTACCTTTAAGATGTCTATATAATAGTTAATGTTATAAGTTTCTCCTAGAGGTGTTGATTAGTAAAGACTTTTTTGGTTTTACCTATTTTCCATAGTCCTTTATTGGTAAGTTTCGAAATTTAAACTGGTGTTTTTCTACTTTGTGTTCATTGCTCTAAGTTTAGATGCGTTCATTGTATAGGTAATTTTATAATACTGTTTAAGTTGTCTCTTAAAGCTTGGGACTAATTGTAGACTAGAAAGTTGAAATTTTCTCTTTAGGATTAACGGTAATAAAAACATTGTTATATATCGATACTACTCTTCTTTTTTTATGAGCTTTAATACAAAATCCATTTGAGTATCTTTTTGATTTAGAAAATCCTCTAAAGTTGTCAATATTGTATAGTCAGGAATAATTCCTCTTCCTTTGGGTTGATTCACCTTATATGGAGCGTCTTGTTCTACATGTACAATGGAAAAGTGGGTAATAATTTTTGAATTAGGTAGCTTATATGAAATAGGATAATGACCGTTATGAGGTATCCAACCCTTTAGATTTGCTAAATGTAAAATTGATAACTTTAAAGAATAGTATTAACAAACCTAATCAACAAAGTGAACCATTAAGCATCCAAAGCTATATTAAAGGCTTAGTGCTCCTTTAGATTTGCTAAATGTAAAATTGATAACTTTAAAGAATAGTATTAACAAACCTAATCAACAAAGTGAACCATTATCCAACCAAAGCTATATTAAAGGCTTAGTAGTCGACTAGGACTTTGTTGATTTCACTAAAAAGTATCAGACTAGTAATTAAGACGTTCGGGTCTAGTATCAAGGTTTA